>JABSPP010000399.1 GCA_013214275.1 Flavobacteriaceae bacterium | reverse complement strand
AGATAGTTGAGTTAGTTCTAGTCAAACTAACTAGATTAGTGTTTTTTTAGCCGGCCTAGCAATAGGTCGGCTTTTTAGTTTTATGCTTCGGTTGTCCAATCGATTGTCCCATTTCGTGTGAGTATTAACCAAAAATGACATGCGTTAAATGTTAAGGGAAAATGACCGACTCCATGTTCCATTGTTAAAGTAGTAATGCGAAAAACAAACTTTAACAAAGGAGTCGGCAGATGAAGTTTACCTCAGCTCAACTAGTCAGTATAGACATAATTAGTCGGTATATTGAAGGTGACATATTACTTGATGATGCACTTGCAGTATTGGGAGTTAAAGAAAGACAGTTCAGAAGAAAGGTTAAGGCTTTCAAAGAGAGTGGTGTTCAATCAGTTCTCCATGGAAATGTTGGTAAAAAGCCTATCAATAAAGTATCAGATAAATTAGCTCGTCAGATTTGTAATCTATATAAACTCAAATACTTTGATTTAAGTATTGCTCATTTTATTGAAAAGTTAATTGAGCTTGAGGGTTTTGAAAAACTACCTTCTTATACAACAATCAGAAATATCTTAATTGAAAAAAAACTATTAACTTTAAAAACTAAAAGGTCTCGAAAAGCATATAAAAGAAGAAAGCGGTATGGACAAGAAGGACTCATGATTCAGATCGACGGTAGCCCTCATAGATGGATCTCAGGGCACCTACCTATATGTTTAACTGCTGCAATTGATGATGCCACTGGCAAGATTGTAGGAGCTAAGTTTTCAAAAACAGAAACAACTTTTGCTGCGATGGATGTTGTTGAACAAATACTAAAAAAGTATGGAATTTTTCAAATGCTCTACTCAGATAAAGCAGGAATCTATGGAGGAGGAAAAAGACAAGGCTACAGTAATATGGAAAGGGCGATGAAGGAAATTGGAGTTATTAGTGTACAAGCAAATAGTCCTCAGGCCAAAGGTCGTGTTGAGAGGCTGTTTGGGACACTTCAGAATAGATTAGTGCAAGAGATAAGACTTGCAGGTATAAAAACTATTGAGGAAGCAAATGTATTTCTTGAAAGCTACTTACCGATTTATAATGATAAATTTGGAAGAGAAGCTGAAAATAGAAACAGTGCTTATAAGGTATTGGATGAAGACTTAGATCTAAACGAAGTGCTTTGTATGAAAGTAATGAGAGTAGTTAAAAATGGAAACATAATAAATCTTGATGGATTTCAATACGTAATTCATAGTGACGAGTACCTAGTAAAAAAGTATGTTGAAGTGAGATACTACAGAAATAATGATAAAGGTTTTTTCATTGATGGCGAAAAGATTGAAGTGAGTATCTTAGATGATAAGAAAATGGCAGCCTGATAAGGTCGTTTTACATTGATAGAGTCTGTTAAATATTCGAAGTAAAAGAGTTTAAATCATGAGAATAAATTAAGGTAATTAAATAGGGATTTTTACCGATGTAAAATTTCTAAAACTTAATAAAGAATAACTAACAGTGGAAAATGTCACTTTGGTCATAATCGCTTGAAAACTTACATGTCATAATCGCTTAACACTCACATCGATTGTCCCATTTCGCCCAGTTTTTATGCCATATTGATGTTTCTTGATTATTTTAAGAAATTCC
>JABSPP010000398.1 GCA_013214275.1 Flavobacteriaceae bacterium | reverse complement strand
CAAGTTGATCTATGCCCACGCGGTCCTGATTCATTGAATCTCTATCTCTTACAGTAACGGCATTATCCTCTAAAGAGTCAAAATCTACTGTCACACAATATGGAGTTCCAATCTCATCTTGTCTTCTATAACGCTTACCAATTGATCCCGCTACGTCATACTCACACTTATAGTTTCTTTGAAGAGTTTCAAGAATCTTTCTTGCTGGTTCCTCTAATGGCTGCTTTTTCATAAGTGGCATAACTGTGTTTACCACATTGCTATGTTGTTTATCGGGTGTTAGGTTTAATACCAAATCAGCAGTTGGAATCAACTCTGAATATGTGCCTACCGCAAAACCATTGGAGGTAGCATTTTTAAAGGAGTTTCTCTGTTCTTTGATAGCAGCCTCGCGAAGTGCATACGAGATATCCAATCCAGAATCTCTCATGTTCAGTCCTTGGTTCAATCCTTGCGCTCCACATCCCACAATTACAATTTTCTTTCCTTTTAACGCTTCTACACCGTTCTCAAACTCAGAAGACTCCATAAATCTACATTTTCCTAATTGTGCTAATTGGTCTCTTAAACTAAGGGTGTTAAAATAATTTGCCATGTTGATATTTTTAATAGTTAAATGCAGCTAGCATTTCTGATATTTTCATTTCGTCTTTGGTCACAGCTATTCGTCCAGACCTTACAAATTGCATGATCCCAAAAACGCTTAATTCTCGATATAATAATTCGACTTCACTTTTTCTCCCTGATTTCTCAAGAACAAAAAACTCTTTGTTAACAGTAACAATCCTAGCATTGCTCTCTTTGATGATGTTTTGAATCTGACGTTCTTCAAATAATAAGTCCGACTTTATTTTAAACAACACAGACTCTTGATAAATCGTTTCATCATCTGTGTGGTAATATGCTTTAATCACTTCAACTTGCTTTTCAAGTTGACCAATAATTTTCTTGACCTGTGTTTCGGTGATATTCACCACCAAGGTAAATCTTGAGACTCCTTCAATTTCAGATGCTGAAGTGTTGATACTCTCAACATTGATATGCCTTCGTTGAAAGATCGCTGAGATTCTATTGAGCAAACCAATATTGTTCTCTGTATAAATTGAAACGGTATATAATTGTTTTTCTTCCATGATGAAAAGCTTTGAGCTCTTGGCTTTTACTGTTTTTTATTCTAGTCTTATATCCGATACAGAGGCACCTGATGGAATCATTGGAAACACATTGTCTTCTTTTTCTACGCAGACTTCTAGGAAGTACGCATCTTTAGACGCTATCATTTCTTTGATAGCATCCTTGAGTTCAGGACGTTTTGTTACTCGTTTTGCTTCGATATGGTACCCTTTGGCAATGGTCACAAAATCTGGATTTACCAATTCTGTAGATGCATATCTTCTATCAAAAAAGAGTTGTTGCCACTGACGTACCATTCCTAAAAAATCATTGTTTAGTACTACGACCTTTACAGGCACTTGTGTCTGAAAAATTGTCCCAAGTTCTTGTATGGTCATTTGATATCCACCATCACCAATAACTGCAATGACCTCTCTCTCAGGCGCTGCCATTTTTGCTCCAATGGCTGCCGGCAGTGCAAATCCCATGGTTCCTAATCCTCCAGAGGTAATATTACTCCTGGTTAAGTTAAAGTTAGCATAACGACATGCAATCATTTGATGTTGACCAACATCGGATACGATAGCTGCCTTTCCTTTGCTTTGGATATTGATCTCCTTTAACACTTCACCCATCGTTAATCCTTCTTTGGTTGGATGCAAGTCGTTCTTGATTACTTTTTTGTATTCTATCTCATAGAGATTTTTAAATTGCTGATGCCAGTCTGAATGACTTTTGTTGTCTAACAACGGAATTAACTGTTTTAAACTTTCTTTAGCATCTCCCAGAACAGCCACATCAGACTTTACATTTTTATCGACTTCTGCGGGGTCAATCTCAAA
>JABSPP010000397.1 GCA_013214275.1 Flavobacteriaceae bacterium | reverse complement strand
ATCAATTATAAGGATGAATTACTAAACAAACAGATATTGACAGTGAAATCTGCTAATTCATATTTCCTTGTTTATAAGAGAGAAATAGAATATACAACGATTGGTGGAGTGAAAAAATCCCGCATAAAGGTAAATCGTTATGGTGAAGTTGATAAAGAATGCAAAACAGTCGCGGTATATAAAGAAGGAAAACCTGGTGAGATTAAGCCAGAAATTTGGATTGGTATTCAAGAAAAAGAAGAATTAAAAACCTTACGGATAGATGCATATTATGGCACGATTCTTGACTCAAAATATTTGGTACTAAACAATTTTAATAAAAAATCTCAGAAAGAAATCCAGAAAATAATTCAGCAAGCCATTAAAAGAGCAATTCAGAATGAAAAGAGGAAAATACCCAATAAAGAAAAGAAGGTAGAAAACCAACACGAATATTTAGAGGTGATACCAGAGGAGGAGAAAATTCCTAAAGTGAATAAATATAAAGAATGAAGTTCCCCCCTTTTTGTAGACAAAGGGTTAAGCGACCTTTACGTTTGATTTCTTCTTTTCATATTCATTAGGACTTAATCCTTCAGCATAAGAATGTGGTCGATATGAATTGTAAAATAACTCAATATACTCAAATATGCAACTCCTCGCCTGCGATCTTGTTACATATTCTTCTCTATATACTTCCTCTTTTTTCAGACTGGCAAAGAAAGACTCTGCACAAGCATTATCCCAGCAGTTTGCTTTACGGCTCATACTTTGTCTTACATTACATTTTTTCATTAGTTTCTGAAAATCATCACTGGCATATTGGCTGCCTCTATCTGAATGGTAAATCAAGTTCTGTGGCTTTCCACGTTGTTCCCAAGCCATCATGAATGAATCAATGACCAGTTGTCGAGACATATGCTTGGACATACTCCAACCAACCACTTTGCGGGAAAACAAATCAATCACAACGGCTAGGTATAGCCATTCTTCTTTTGTTTTGATATAAGTAATATCAGAACACCATAATTTGTTTATACTTCCAGGGGAAAAATCACGATTCACCAGATTTGGGCAAACTGCTAATTTGTGGTTTGAATCAGTTGTTATTTTATATTTCTTCTTTGTTTTCGGACGTATATTATGTTTTTTCATAAGCTTTTCTACTCGTTTATGGTTACAGTTGTAGCCTTCTTCTTTAAGCTTTTTTGTCATTTGAGGAGACCCAAAGCGTTGCTTACATTTTTCATGAATAAGTTTTATCCGGTCGAGCAAAATATCATTAGATTTCACACGGCTACCTGGATTTATCTTCCTTCGATAGTAAGCGCTTTTTTGTATCTCAAGGGCCTTACAGATCCTCTCTACTCCAAATTTGGCAGTCAGTTTTTCAACTTGCTGATATATTGAATCCAAATCTAAAGTTTT
Organism: Flavobacteriaceae bacterium; assembly: GCA_013214275.1. Taxonomy (GTDB): domain Bacteria; phylum Bacteroidota; class Bacteroidia; order Flavobacteriales; family Flavobacteriaceae; genus Polaribacter. Next base: position 549 of record JABSPP010000397.1, on the reverse strand, counting down.
GAGAAAATGCCCACAGCTTTTTTTAAGATATCCCTTTCCTCCTGAGCATATCTTAACTGCTTTTTTAAGGCTGCAATTTCTGCATCTTTACCAAGTAATTTACCATTTCCCGGAAAAGCGTCCGGCCCTCTTTTATCAAGTTCCCGTTTCCATCGACTGAGGTATTTGCCATTCGGTATACCTATATCTTTAGCAATTTCATCGGCTGTCTTATCTGAATTTTCCCAATGTGAAACTGCTTCCTCTTTGAATTCCTTTGAGAATTTCTGGCGGTTCTTCTTCATTTTACTAGCTCCTTATTTGTATTTATATTACAGGGGGCTTAACTTATTGTCCACATTTTGGGGGAAACTCCAGTAATCCAATTTGGTTTTTCCTGCATTATCTTTCTGTGTGTGTGAAACTGCAATACTTAAAAGGTAGTCCATCATATCTACATCACCCTGTTTACTGTAATGTATTAAATTCATTCCATTTTTTGCGATAATATGGGGGTTAGCCCCATTGAGAAACATAAATTTAAATTCCTCGAGCCTTCCCTCTTGGGCA
>JABSPP010000396.1 GCA_013214275.1 Flavobacteriaceae bacterium | reverse complement strand
GTGATATAGAAACTGAATGATGGTCATTAACAGTTACTAAGTTGTAAGCGTGATACAGATCATCATTGCGCTTGTTAGCTCTTATGGCGTGTTCTAGAAATGCCTTGCTAGTGGCAATAAAATTCTTCAGTTGATCTATAGTGACAACTCCCTTTCTTCCAGTAAACGCTTGCTCGTAGATCGTACTTCTAAAGTCACTCCCAGCCGTCCCTACAGCGTCTAATATTAGCTTTTTGTTTGCATCACTAATCGGTTGTTCTAATAGGTTCTTATTGCTCTCAAAAGCATCGTAAACTTTATCAAAAAATTCTAATACTTCATTAGAAACTGCTACTTCTTCAATATTGCTTTCTGACAGTACTTCTTCTAAGAAATTGAAGAATCGTCTAAGGTAGTATAGTGTTACCATGGAAACACCATTACCAACAAGCGCATTGTTAGCATCGTTCCACTCTGGACGTTGTGCGTTCATCCATATTCCACCCTCTGGGATAAAATTTGATAGTTTTGCCAATGAGGTAGCTAAAATCTTTTCGATAAAATTTACTTTGACAATAAATCTATTTTCATCTCTAAGAAGTGCACCATCGGCGCCTAACTCCTTGCGTTCTCTTCTTATTTTTTCGTCAAGATTATAGTCAAAAATAATGGTGTCTTTAGGATTCTCTAAGAGATCTTGATATGATTTGATTTTATAGGGAACATTAGCATAGACAAACAAATCTTTATTAAAAAAGCTTTCCAATTTACCTGGCTTATGGTGTTGGATAAATTCTAAAAATTTTAGAAGATAAATAATTTGATGGTCACCCCAATAGCCTATGTAGGACCACGGGTCGTCTGGTTCTATAGTTTCCCAATCAAAACCTCCTTTGGTAATCCTGTAGGGGTTATATCCATCAAAGGTTGTCGCATTCAAAAACTTGTGAATCATCCCTTCGATAAACTCAGGGTAAGAATGTGCTAAGGCTTCCCAATTTTGGAAAATATCTCTCCAGTTACCTTCATAATCTAAAACTTTGGAGCCATCTTCTTCGCTTCGGGTATTGATTGAAAATTTATTCCAAGGTCTGCTAGGATCTCCGTGTCTTCTACTAAATTTTAAGGGCAGATACTCAAGGCAAAGACGTCTAAAGTTTTTATCATCACTCGCGTATGCAACCTCTTGAATTTTTTCGAGTGTAAATACTTCTGGCATTTGACTCAATACATCTTCTGCTTTGCGTGCAACTTTTTTGTTAGCGTTTGCTAGGTATTTTTCAAAATCCCATTTTTCTATGTTATAATTGTCATCAAAAATTCCACCTCTCATAATGTTGAAAAGCATGTTGGAATAGTGACGAGTATCTCTTTGGTTGTCTTCCGAACATTGCAATGCGTCTGAGGTAGCGTTCAATTGAAGCAAGCGTTGAGTTCCGTTATTGATATCTTCTTGAATCAGTCCCCAAAGGTTGTTGTTATCTCTTATGGTTTTGATCAACAAAGCGATTTCTGAATGATTTTGATTTACGTTTGCAACAATCACCCATTGTTTGGATTCATTTGGTTCTAATCCAAGAGTTGTATTCACAAAATACGCTCCTTTTTCAGCTTTAACATCAACTTCTTGTATTATTGATTCCCCCAATCGGAATTTTTTCAACTGTAAAGAGGAAACAAGATATGTTGGGCTTTCTAGCCCTAAAGACCAAACCACATTGGCTTTTAATGCTTCGCTGGCTTCAGCTTTATCTACAAGAATTGCACTTAGAGCAAAAATTCCAAGACCAGAGGTTGCTTCTAACTCATTTCGTTTGTAGGCATCTACCAAATTACTTGATGCATTTTGAACGTCGCTTCCTATACTAGCTGGAACAATATTTTGAATGCCATCAAGAACCTCTACCTGAATATCATTCTTAGAAGTATTAATCAATGTGGACTTCTTCACGAATCCAAATTCATTACTAGAATTCCATTG
>JABSPP010000395.1 GCA_013214275.1 Flavobacteriaceae bacterium | reverse complement strand
TTCATCAGAAAGTAGGTTTATGGATGGGCGCTACTCCTGAGAGATTGATTGCTCTAAAACAGCATCAATTTAAAACGATGGCTCTCGCGGGGACTCAGGTATTCAAAGATGATGAACGGCCAATCTGGGGGGTAAAAGAAATTGAGGAACATCAATACGTGGTTGATTATATTGTCTCTCAAATTCAAAATACTAGCAACCAAATTTCTCTCAAAGAGTTTTCTGTTTCTAAAACGTACACATCCAAAGCAGGAGGATTATTGCATCTTAGGGCAGATATTACAGGAACATTGTATCATGCTAATTTAAGGCAGCTCATTAGAACCTTGCATCCAACTCCAGCAATTTGTGGTTTGCCTAAAAAGAGAAGTTTTGATTTTATTATGGATCATGAAGGCTATGATCGTAGCTTTTATACTGGTTTTTTAGGAGAGCTCAACGTAGAGGAAACTACCGAACTCTTTGTGAACTTGAGATGTATGCGTTTTAAAGACTCACAGGTACATATCTATGTAGGGGGAGGAATTACCCCACAAAGCAATCCATTTGCTGAATGGGAAGAGACTGTAGCAAAGACTCAAACTATAAGAAGTATTCTTTAGCGAGTTTCTGTCTTTTGTCTAAATTGAGTATCATGCTGGTTCAGCAGGTTCAGAACTTTCATTATTTAGAAACTGCATCGCATATAGAAAATATCTAAGCTTCCATCGAACACGCAGAAGCCCATTTGACCTTAGTTAATCACACTATTTTTATATTACAGTCTGCCAAGTCCAAAGGTGTTGTTCCCTCTAGAAACTTCAATGTTATGTATATTGAGTTGTGACGAAAGAAGACTTAGATATCCTCGAAACTCAAGTCTGTGAATGCCTCAGGTACTTTTTCAGCGACTTCTTCTCTTTTGTAATCTTTTTGGTGACGTTCGCTAATAACTTCGGTGCCTTTTTCATTGACAATGAATTTCGTTGCATTCTTTAACATTTCCTGAAAATCACTAAAGTCTTCTTTGTAAAGATAAATTTTGTGTTTTTGATAGCGAAAAGACCCATCGTCGTGAGTGAATTTCTTACTTTCGGTAATGGTCAGATAATAATCATCAGCTTTGGTGGATCTGACATCAAAAAAATAGGTTCTTCTTCCTGCTCTTAAAATTTGAGAAAATATTTCTTCTTGCTCAATTCTATCGCTCATATCTATAAATTATTTTATGTTGATTGTTAATTATTTCTAGCAAATCTAGCAAAATATTTGTCTTGGCAAAATAGGTGACTATATTTCTTTCTCTAAAAGCTGTTGCTCGTAAAGATCTTTGTAGTATCCCTTTTGATTGATTAATTGCTGGTGAGTTCCTTGCTGAACAATTTCTCCATCGTTTAAAATGATGATCTGATCTGCATTTTTTGCCGAAGAAACTCTGTGACTTATGATAAAGGTTGTTTTCTCTTTTGATACGCGTTCTAAGTTTTCTAGAATCTTTTCTTCAGTTTCAGTATCTACAGCAGACAGGCAGTCATCAAAGATTAAGATCTTTGGATTTTTAATGATAGCCCTCGCAATAGACACTCGTTGCTTTTGTCCTCCAGACAACGTAACACCTCGCTCTCCAAGTACGGTATTGTATTGGTCTTTAAATTCAAGGATATTATCGTGAACCACAGCGTTCTGTGCAGCCATAGTAATTTCTTCTTTTGAAGCATCTTCTTTGCCAAAACGAATATTATTAGAAATTGTATCTGAAAATAAAAATGGATCTTGAGGAACAAAGCCGATAGCACTCCTTAAACTATCTAAATTGAGTTGAGTGATTGGAATTCCATCAACAGAGATCTGTCCTGATGTTGCATCGTAAAGTCTAGAAATTAGGTTGACGATACTAGATTTCCCCGATCCTGTTTTGCCCAGTATTGCCATGGTCTCGCCTGCTTTTACAGTAAAGCGGAACAATTGGCAGCTTCTAGCTTGGT
>JABSPP010000394.1 GCA_013214275.1 Flavobacteriaceae bacterium | reverse complement strand
TATATCCCTCTGGAATCACAATATTAATGCGCTGTGAAATAGCTCTTTGATATCCGAAATCTACAGGGTACAATCGCTCGTTAAGAGTAAAAGGATTACGCTTGATGGTTGGAAAGACAACAGGAAAAATTTTAATTTGAGACAAATCTGTGTAAACATCGTCACTTAGAGAGGTAAATGTCTCTATAACAGGCTTTTCAAATGAGTCAAGATGGGTGATTTTATAGTCTTCGATTTCAAAATTTTGACCCACAGAGACTTTATTTCTTAGGTATTCTTCTTCGCCATACTCAAAATATTCATCCCGTATCTCGCTGGCAAAATATTGACTGCTTGAAATTTGCGACTGCATTTCAATATAACCATCCTCATCAAAACTGAGATTATGTGTAGCTTTTTTTGTTGCTCCTTTTACTTTGTTGATGTTTTGCCAATAACTCCCTTTCTTAAAATCAAATACTCTTACTTCTCCGTTCAAGCATTTAAAAGGGACCTGTCCAAAAGGTCTGTACTTATTGGTGGCGTCAAGAAAATATTCCTTTTCATCAATCACGGCTTTTACAATTAGGTAGTTAAAGTCATTAATCATTGGAAAAAGCTTTGTTGGAATTCCATTGCTCCTAGTAGAAACCAAAGAAATATAACTTTCAATGTTAGCAGCTTGTAAGCTATTGTACAAAGATAAATTTACAGCAGCAACACTTCCATTTCTCTTGTCAAAACTTTCTTTTACGGATATTTCAGACGAAACCCAATTGATACCATTCCATGTAAAATGATCTCGAATAAAATTGTAAACATAAGTAGCGCGGTTTAGATCATTTACCTCGGACAATAGGTGTTTTGGCAGCCTTTTTTTGAAGAAGTTTCTTTTAGTAGTTTGATGATTTAAAAAATCTAATCGAAGAGCTTTATCAGCATCTTCCCAAGTTTTTGTTATATTTTTTACTTTGGTATCGATACGGCTTCCCAGTCCAGCTCCAACCTGAGTTTTTGTGGTAATTGATTTTAGATTTAAAGAGATTCTAGAGAGGTAATTTTTTTTACTCAACATAAAATCCTCTTCCTTAAAGGCAGGGATATCATTCATGGCATATGAGTAAATAGCACATGCAGATACCCTTCCGTCGGGCAATTCCATACAGTAATCTTTAACAGAGGACTCATTCTTGTCCAGATCCAAAAAACCAGAGAGCATCATATTGTATTGGTAATTACCGAGGATAGCCAAATCAAACTGACTCCCAACTTTTGGAATATCAGACTGAAAATACCAGTCACTTATCCCCAGATAAGGTGTTGTTTTTTTATAAGAGTATTCAATTACTGCGCCATCAATAACACCTGGCAAAGTAAAAGATGTTTCCTTGAAACGTTCACTAACCTGACTCGTGAAAATCTGATCTTGTTCCAATGTGATAGACTTTTGTAAACCATCCTCAAGATAATAGGTAACTGCTTTGATGTCTTTAACCAATCCTTCTTTTCCAGTATAAATCTTGACAATAATTTCTTCTTTCGCGGCATCTTTATTAAAGATTTTTATTCTCTTGTAATGATCCGTTGCAAACCGATAATCACTTTTTGAATCCCTGTAATAGTTGGCATGTTCAAAAAGCACCAATGCTTTGGCAGTTGAGTCTTTAGCATAAGAGGTCATTTGGAGTTCTTCTGAAGTTATCTGACCCATACTAGTTGAACGATCCTGCTGAGCAAAAGAGGTGTAACCTAGAAATAAAAATGGAATAAAAAATAGTTTTTTCATAGTCTGAGTAAAAGATTGATCAAAACTAAAAAAACTTATGGAAATATCAAAAACGAATAACTTTAAGAACTGAATGATTTTTCAAGTAATTTTTGACGATATTTTTTGCCAGTAGTTTATTTTCAATGGGGGTAAGAACACTTTTTAAGACCTCTAATTTCGACTTTTGAAAAGATAAATTTGTAAATCCATATCCTATAACTTCAT
>JABSPP010000393.1 GCA_013214275.1 Flavobacteriaceae bacterium | reverse complement strand
TACTACTGATTGATGATAAAAAGAATTAATATGTTTTATGCTCTGAGACATCTTCTACAATTGAAATCTAAAGATAATTAGCTTTCCCTAATTCAGCAATTCCGACCGAGATAAAAAATCACACAATACAGTGATTTTAATGCTGAAATCGAGCAATAAACTTTCGAGCTAATTGTTATAAGACAAATGCGTCTGTGCTATTTTTTTTGCATTTACACGGCAAATCCCGAAAGATATTTGCCATCTTTGTGTATGCATTATTAAAATAATGTTATTAAAAAAAGAAGAATGATGCGACCGCATCACAGCGGAAAAAGCCCGTCTTTTTCCGCTGCTCTTCATACTTCAATTTACTGATTATCAGTCAAATTACCTAGCTATTTTCTGCTACAAGACTTGACTTATTATTCTATAGCATACTGATAAAAAAGCAGCCGAAGGATTTACCATTCAATCAAGTAGACAAAGGCTAGATGAATACTCAGGAAAAGAGTTTTTGCTAGATGTAGCCGCTACGATTAAGCATCATTTCCCTACCTTTTTTGAGGATTTGAATGCCTTGCCAGACTACCGTAAGCGAAAAGAATATGAGATGTATGAAATCGTATTTGGTAATCTACTGATCTTTCTTACTCGTTCAGGCTCACGTAATCAGTTTGACTTGAGTGTAAATCAAAACATGGCAGATAACATCTTAAAACTCTTTGGTGTAAAACTTTCTAATGGGGATAATTTGGATAAAGTTATCAGCAGACTTTCTGCTGAATGCTTATCAGAGTTAAAAGTGAAGATGATCAAACATCTCATTAGTAAGAAAAGACTGGATCATTTACGTTTTGATGGTCATTTTTTGATAGCCTTTGATGGGACAGGTCTTTATCATTATGACTATGAACCTTTTGAAGGCTGTCCTTACAAAGTACATGGTGATGCAAAAATCTATTATGTTCAGGTATTAGAGGCTAAGCTTGTGGGGAAAGGAGGTTGGTCGATGTCTATCGCTACCGAATGGCTCCATAATAGTGAAGATATTAGTCTAAAAAATAAACAAGACTGTGAGTTGAAAGCCTTTAAAAGGTTAGCTCAAAAGGTGAAAGATCAATTTCAACGGCTACCCGTCATTGTGTTAGCTGATGGATTGTATGCAAATGATCCTGTATTTACACTTTGTCAAAACTATGGATGGGATTACTTATTTACTTTCAAGAAAGGATGTATCCCACAAATTTATCATGATGTACAATCCATTCTTACTGTTCAACAAGATCATTTTGAAATAGAGCAATTAGCTTACAAAAATGAAGCTACTCAAGAACTTATTGCACAAAAAGCTAACTTTATTACAGACATTGAGTACAAAAAGCACAAAATCAACTGGATAGATTTTACCGAAGAGATTCGAAAAGAAGGTGAAGATTGGCAAGAAGAGAATCACTTTACTTATTTAACAAATCTGAAAGTAGCAAGGAGGAATATCTTTGAATTAGTAGAAGCTGGAAGACTACGTTGGAAGATAGAAAATGAGGGCTTCAATACACAGAAGAATAGCAAACTAGCTCTGGAACATAAGTATGCACATCGAAACTTTGAACGAATGAAAATCTACTATGAACTCTTGCAAATCAGTCATATGATTGAACAATTGACCCTGAAAAGAAAGAAAATAAGAGAGAAAGTAAAAACGATCAAGGTCTCCATTCAGCAATTATTCTTAGATATGGTCGCAGTGTTGAGACATGTACCTCTTTCTGCGCAGGAAGTAAAACAAACTAACCAACTCAGATTGACTAGCTATCGTTAAAAACCTAAGAGGGTCTCTGCTCTTTGAACATTCGGAGTTTAGTATCACTAAGCAAAACAGTAAGACTATTTTAAATAACGTTTCTTGGCAAATAAACCTCAGCTTTTAAAAAAATCATGAAAGTTGAAGGGGGGAACTATGTTTTATCACTAAATTACGTGAGAAATTTATTTACGGTCG
>JABSPP010000392.1 GCA_013214275.1 Flavobacteriaceae bacterium | reverse complement strand
TGTAGTCAGCTATTCTAAAGACAAGAAAAAAAGAAATGGGGACCCTCAAATAGTAATTTTAAGATTAAACTTAATTAACTAAGTCGTAGGAGGTATCCCCACCATGAAAAAGCATAGTTATCATTCAAAAAAAATCAATAAAATTAATTGGAATACAGTAAAAGAAACACTATCTGGAGAAGAGATTGCCCTTGCTATTGATCTCGCCAAGCAACGACAGTATGCAATGTTATTTAATGAAGACGCTTCGTTATCTGTGTTGTTTCATTGGCAGCATCCTGAAGAAACACCAATGATGTTAAAGACTCTAAAGAGCCTAGGTTGCCCTGTGGTCGTCATTTTAGAATCAACAAGCACTTATGGTGATGCATTACGATATCAGTTCAGAAAGCTTGGTTTCACCATCCATCAGGCGAGTGCCAAACGTGTGCATGATGCTAGAGAAGTCTACGATGGTGTGCCTAGTTTGCATGATGCTAAAGCAGCCACGATTATTGCCAGATTTTATAGAGATGGTTTAACAAAACCTTGGCAAGAACTCTCGGTAAATGAGCGTACATTAGGCGCTTTACGACGAGAATATGAAATACACCAAAGTCAATATCAGCGAAATAAAAATCGCTTGGAGGCATACCTAAGCCGACATTGGCCAGAAGTACTTTATCTACTGGATTTAGATTCAGTAACGCTTGAGCAGTTATTGATAAATTATGGCTCAGCAAAGGAAATTGCAGCGAATGCAGAAAAAGCGGCTAGAGAAATGAAATGTACAAGTAAAGGCAAGTTAAGTCAGGATAAGATAAATAAAATAATTGAAAGTGCGGTTAATACGCTTGGCGTGCCTTGCATAGAAGGTGAAAGGATATTTTTGCACGTGCTTGCCAAAGAGATGAAACATAGTCGGCTTCATGGCCATTGTGCTAAAAAAGCACTCGAAGCGGAAGTCGATAGTGATGAAGAGTTATTTGAACTGGGTTGTCTCATAGGTAAAGTGACCACCGCAGTACTGCTCAGTTACCATTTAGATCCTCGGAAGTTTAATTGCGCTCATAGCCACCAAAAGGCGATGGGATTAAATTTAAAAGAAAAAAGTAGTGGCCGTTATGTTGGTCAGTTGAAACTAACTAAACGAGGTAATTCTAAAGTGAGACAATACCTTTACTATGCAGCGCTACGCTTGCTTCAAAGAGATGCCATTGTGAGGCAGTGGTACTTGAGGAAGGTGGACCCCAAGGCTAAAAACAAGACAGTTATAGCGGTGATGCGTAAGCTATCCAAGGCATTGTGGCATGTTGCACGAGTGAAAAAATATGATGCCAGCTTGCTGTTTAGTGTCACCCAAAAGGCAGGATAAATAATGAAACTGTTATCAAATAAGAGGAGAGTCCCGATGAAATTCTCATTAAATAAACAGGTTAGACCGCCTTAGTATAGATTGATTATAAGTTGTTAGAATTTCCGTCAGAGTGACCTTCGACCTATCCTTAGCTCCTTAATATTAGAGAGCCGTATGTAGTATTTAAGGCACTCTGGTGGATACCCTAAGAAATCAAATACTCGATGAAGCTGAACTGATGCCATTCTTGGGAATGGACATTCTATATCGACAGGTTTAGTTAAACTTTTTAGGCGTTATCCCGGAAAGACTTGATACTTTAAAAGAATAAGAACACATGAAAATTTTTCTGAATGCTTTAGTTCATTAAGAAGAATTTCGTGTGGATAATTACCAGGAATAAAGATAAAAATTACTATTTGACTTTCCTATGACAGGATAGGTTAGCCTAGGCGTAACCCATCAAAAGTTAAACACCAAATACAGCTCATTGAAGATCAATAATATTGATGGGTTGCGGCTAACGCCTAACGCCATCCTACGCGATCAAAGCAATATTGGATGAGCTCGCCAAAATGTAGTCAGCTATTCTAAAGACAAGAAAAAAAGAAATGGGGACCCTCAAATAGTAATTTTAAGATTAAACTTAATTA
>JABSPP010000391.1 GCA_013214275.1 Flavobacteriaceae bacterium | reverse complement strand
GTGTTTCCTTCAGCAGTGAATCCAGCAGTAAAGTCTTCGTTAGCCAAGTAAACATACTCATACTTGTCTTCTATCATAGACATAGAAGGCATAGCACTTAGGAATCTAACTTGTCTCTGAGGGATGTCATTAACACCAGCGCTTCTGTAAGCTTGAGGATTGTCTCCACCAGAAATGTTACCACTAGAAATTGTACCAGCAGCTTTAACTTCCATTTTGTGACCAAGCATGTTGTTTCCGCTTCCTACAGACTTGATTTTGTCTAAGTTCTCAGCAACAGCAATATCCAAAGCATCTTTAAAAGACATTTTGGTAGTGTCATTCTTTTCTTTTTCATTTTTCTCAGCCTTGATTTCAAGCTCAGAAATTCTTTCCTCGATAGCCGTGTTGTCAATAGCATCGACAGCCTCCTTAACGGCAGACTTAACTTTGCCCTCAACAGCTTCAAGTACTTCTTTTTTAGCATCTTCCATAATTAATATAGATGGGTTTTTAAATATTTAAAATAATTTTCACTAAAAGTTTTCACGAAGGTATGAATAAATCCCATGTGCGTTTATGGCCTCTATTTCGGTTTCTGTAGGCTCAATTATAACAGACTCGGATTTAGTCTCTTCTTCACGCTTATCCTCTGAGTGACTATCATCTTGTTTCTCCTGTTCGGCTGGCTCGGGCTGAGTAGCTTCTTCTTGTAAATCCTGTTCAGTCGGCTCGTCATTATCAGATTTAGTGTCCAACATAGAAACAAAATCCTTTAAAGCGTTCATCTCAAACTCCACTGCAAAACCTAAATCATCACTGATATTAGACTTCACAAGTTTCTGCAAAGCGCTTATGCGCTCAATAATATACTCAGCAGCCTTAATAGAACCGTGAATATCTCCTAAGGCCGACTTATAGCCTTCCATAGTAGCCAATGGATTTGCAGCTAAGGTAACTGCGCTAATCTCAAACAACTTGGCTTCTGTAATATAGTTAAGTCCGTCTTTTTCATCATAATTGCTTTTAACAGTCATGAATCCAACGGAATTTTCGTCAATAAAACCTCCCTTGATTAATTCAAATACATCCTTACCAAGCTGAGTTTTAACCGCTAATTGAGCAACAAAATCTAAGCTGTTAGCCGTTTCTACAAGTTCCACGAACTTACCAATGACGTTGTGCATGCTGTGTTGGTACAGGTAGCGCATTCTCTTTAAGTTCTCTTGGATAGACTTGGTGTAACAGCCTTTAACCATTACATCACCGTCAGAATCTTCATTACCGAAGTAGCTACCAATTCCCTTGATGATTCCTTTTGAATCGTCTACGTCTTTTAACTCTTTTGCTCCGCTTTTGTAAATCAAATTCATGTTAGCAAATATAGATGGTTTTGAATTTTGTGTTTTAATAGCTTTGAACGATGCCGTTTTCAGCAGCAACTAGCGCATTTACGCTATCCCAAGATATCTCGTCACCTTCGGCAATATCAAAGTCATAATCGACATATTGGTATGTTTCAGGAAAATCGGGATTCTTCTCAGGGTCAACTGACTTGTATTGCACTCGAATCTTAACAATACCCTCTTCTGCAACCCCTTGGGTTAAGCTGTGAGGAAGTAATTCATATTTCTTATACATAATGCAAATATATCTGTTTATTTATCTCCTTGCTCGGGTAGGTTACTAGCTGCAATCGCATCTCCTGAAGCTGTCCCTTGCTGTACGTTCAATCCCATCTCTTGCATGTTGTCTAATGGCATGAGGTTAACAGGGAAGTAATACTTGTCCATGTTGGGGTCGGAATCGTTAGAGTAGCCTAGTGCTTTTCTCTTCTCGTTAGGTGTAATGTAGTAACCCTTCTCCATTCTGTCCACTAGCTCGGTTACATTCTCTTGCAACTCGGGGATGACAGTGAAATCAAAGTCGAGATAGTAATTCTTGCCATAGGCAGGTACTAACCATGTGTTTAGTTCATCTCTAAGTCTAATTAACTCGGGAATGATTGTATT
>JABSPP010000390.1 GCA_013214275.1 Flavobacteriaceae bacterium | reverse complement strand
ACCCCTTCTAATACTCCTTCCGACTCTCCTGTAATTAAGGTTACATTTTTAAACAATATAGGTTTTAATTTCTGGCTTATACCGGGTGAACCAAAAGAAATGTTTGGATAGGATATTGGAATCGATAATTCATCATCTGAAATATGAATATCAGCGCCTTTTGAATAATCACCTACTTGGCGCCTAAAGTTTCCGAACTGCTGTTCAGCCTCTGTTATGGTTGTAAATAGCTCTTCAAATTCTTCTCTTTGGGCCTTTACGGATTCCTTGTTTAAACGTCCTTCAACCGCCGCATTTGTTAGCTCTCTTTGTAGTTCGTTAAGCCTTTTCCGTTGTTTATCTAAAGTATTAGTAAGTCCTTTATTTTCTTTTGCTTGCTCTTTTGCCGCTTTAGATGATTGCTGACGTTGTATTTTAAGCTCTTCAATTTCAACAGCTAATTCCTCGGTGCTTTCTGTTTGCTCTTTTTGAAGTCTTAGTAAAGTTTTTTCTTGTCTTGTTAACTCTTCAGTTGTCTTCTTGCGCTTCTTATTAGCGTCAGATAGATTTTCAGTTTGGTTAACGAGTTTTTTTAATAATTCATTTAATGCATCAATATCCTTTGACTTACTAAAATCAAGGTTCTTGGCTATATCTTCAGCAGCCTTGCCGATTTGCTCGGATTGCTTGACAATTCCCTTAAAAGTCTCTTCAATAGCTTTTCCAAGCTTATTAATTTCCTTTAAAGCATCCGCTATCTGTTTATTTTCTATAGGATTAGCCATTTATCAAAACTTTTTTCTGATAATAATAATCGTCAACCGTCCATTCTTTACCGATCCGAAAGCCTAATTCTTTTTGCATTTCTGCTTTTTCGGCTCCCATATTAATTTTTATTTCCTCTTCCTCGTTCGCGTTCACCTCGTGAATTAACATTTTAGCTTCAAATTTAGTGAAATCGTCATTCGTTTGGAGGTATTCAGCCATTTTTAAAATAGCCTCTCTTTTAGTTTCTAACAAATCTTTATACTGTTCATCGACCCCGAACTTACTAATCCATTCATCTTTCAAGTCATACCATTTAAAAAGGCATTGTATTAAACTAGCCTCACCAGACTTGCACACTAAAGATAAATCACTGGTTTCGTGTATTTGTTTCCAAATATCCCAAGGCATATCCGCTGTACTCTCCCAAAACTCACATTTCGAGGAGTCTTCGCGCAAGTTCCTCTTGGTAATCCTCGCGGATGAAGTTGATAAGCTTCTGTAAATTTTCTTCATTTAAACCTAAAATATCGAATCCGTAGATTGTTTGGAAATCGCGGCCATAAATCGCGGTATTTGCAACGATCAAAAACCCGTTATTTAAAACCTCAATATCAAATGTATCAAAGAACTCACCGGAGAAGAACAAGTTTACCTTGTCGCTTGGAAAGTTGTCCGCCCCTTTTACTGCTTTTTTAAAGTTCAACCAGGATTCACCAGCTTCTGGCATATCACCACCGTTTCCTAGTTTACCCTGCTTTAACTGTTGGTTTGTATTTAATTCGACTATGTAATCCTGAACAAATGGGTCAGACCAAATGACTTTTAATATTTCATCAGTTGTTAACCTTTGGGCGTTTTGCCCTACTTTTATCATCGCTTCAAGAAACATAATCTAAAAGAAAAGGGGAACTATTCGCCCCCCTCTTCAACATCCTTTTTCTTTCTTGTTTTCAAAAGGCCTTCTTTTTTCATCCCTTTGACAAGTTCATCCAAAACCTCTTCAGAAAATCCTGACAATTCCTTTCTGATTTGTGTTTCAGTTTTCCCTTTTAATGCCTCAAGGTTGAAACCTGTTCTTCCGATTCTCATTAAGGAGTGGTTGCCGTGTCTCTATCGTCAGGAGATAGACCGGATTTACTTACATAAACCTCTACAACATCAGCTGAACTTGGTTGATCACCTGCATCATAAGTCAAAGCGTATACACCATCTGCAACCTCAGCGGCCGCAGTAACAGTGATTGCTGAAATTTGAGTAAC
>JABSPP010000039.1 GCA_013214275.1 Flavobacteriaceae bacterium | reverse complement strand
TAATGGTTGGTTTTCTTCTTTTAACCTTTTGTATCTGCGGTAAACAACTTCTTCCATAGAAGCAAAATCATCGGGGCCTACAACAGTTTTAATATTATAGTGTCTATATTCTTTTTTGCTGGGTTTCCCATTTTTAAAAACGACACAAGCTGCCACTGGATTTGTTCCTTGAATGTTCGAATTATCAAAACATTCGATGTGACGAGGTTCTTTTGATAGTCGTAGGTCTTTTTGCATTTGAGCCATGATCCTTTTTACATGACGATCTGGATCAATCATTTTAATCTGCTTGAATTGTTCTTGCCGGTAGTATTTTGCATTGCGCTCGGAGAGATTTACAATGCGTTTTTTATCCCCTAGTTTTGGAACTGTTACAATGATATCATCACCTAAATCAACCTTAAAAGGGACATAGATTTCTCTAGAAATTGAATGAAATCGCCGCCGAATTTCTACAATAGCCAATTCCAGCATCTCCTTGTCGGTTTCGTCTAATTTTTTCTTGATCTCTGAAGTGTGTGATTGAATAATTGCTCCATTAACAATCTTAAAAAAGTTGACATACCCGTAACTTTCATCAGAAATAATTGAAAATACGTCCACATTACTAATAGACGGATTGATGATGGTTGATTTTGATTGATAGTTTTTTAAAGACTCTATTTTTTCCTTCACCTCTTGCGCCTCCTCAAATCGCATTTCTTGAGCAAAGAAATTCATAAGATCACTCAATTTTTTAATACTCTCCTTGAAATTTCCTTTAATGATATTTCTAACATCTTGTACGTCTGACATATATTCTTCTTCTGTCTGAACACCTCTTAACCATTTCTTTTTACTTTTAATCTGATGTTCAAGTGACCCTAAATAATTTGAGTAATTACTTTTTGTCTTTCCAATATCATACTTGTAAGTTCGTACGGAGTAGATTTCGTCTATAAGATAAAAAAGTGCATGTATCGTTCTAACATTCGTATATGGGCCATAATACTCCGATCCGTCTTTGAGGACTTTTCTAGTCATAAAGATCCTAGGAAAGCGCTCTTTTCTAATACAAATCCAAGGATATGTCTTATCATCTTTGAGCATGATATTATACCGAGGTTGGTATTTTTTGATGAGGTTATTTTCTAATAACAGTGCGTCAGTCTCTGAGGTAACCACAATATGCTTGATACTGGCAATCTTTTTTACAAGAATTCGTGTTTTTGCATTTTCATGATTCTTTGTAAAATATGAAGCTACACGTTTTTTCAGGTTCTTTGCCTTACCCACATACAAAATGTTTTTCTCACGATCATAATATTGATAGACACCAGGTGTACTTGGTAAACTTTTGATCTGAATTTCGAGTGATGCAGACATAAAACGAAAGTACTTTTTTTTATTTAAAAAGGTTTAAATCTTCGAAAAATTACCCCTGTAATAAAGTACAGTGTAATAATATATTAAAAGGAGCAGAGTGAGACTTCACTTCCATATCAAATCAACCTTCTTAATGAAGATATGTATAAAACCGACACTAGTGATGAACTATACAAATACAGATATGTTCTTTGCTATCGTGTTGTGATTACCTCCATAGCATGACTATTAAAAAAACGCATCATCTGGTATAATCGCCAGTGGTATTCAGTAAAATAGTTATAGAAATGGCTAAATAACCATCAAATTACACCCGCGAATATCAGAATGATCAAATCTTCCAAGGACTTCAAATCTGCCATCGGAGAAATTTCTGCCTAAATCCTGAGTAGCAATAAAAGCGCAAGAGTGATAATTGGCTAGGTCAATGATATTAATACCACCTGTTTTTTGATTCTTCAGCACTGTAAGTGGATCCTCTACATCTCGGATCAAGACTTTCATCCAAGGTGGACATTCAAATACTCCATCTCCTTTCGAATACCCTTGGCTTAAAAGCTCTGTCATTCCATACTCAGAGTGAATTCTAGAAACTCCAAACCCTTCTTTAAGAATTTGATGTAACTCCATGCGCGTTATTTCCCTTCTTCTTCCCTTCATTCCCCCAGTTTCCATAATCATTGTATTCTGCAGGTGAAACTGTTCCTTTTCTATCAAATCTAATAGCGCAAATGAAACACCAATTAACAAGACTTTTTCCCCTCTCTGATCTAATTGAGTTATTGTCTTGGTTAGCTCATCAAGATTATTTAAGTAAAATCCACTGCTGGCTTTTTTTGATTTATTGATCAAATCATGAACCATATAAACAAGTGAGGAGTCATCCCTTTCCAAGTATCCTGGGAGTAATGCTAAAACGGTATATTGCTCTATATTTCCGTAAAAATGCTTAAACCCTTCACAATAGCTTTGCTGATACCAACCAAGATCAGTAACCAGATGTCTGCTGGTTTTTTTACCAGTTGTACCCGAGCTTGAAAATATTTTTTGTACTTGTTTCACTGAAGATAGGACCTGATGTGATTTGAAAAACTCTATGGGTAGAAATGGGATTTCATCTAAATTTTCAACATCACTTGGGTGAACATTCAACAAGTCGCAAAAAGAACGATATACGTTGTTGTGTTTAAACTGATACTCAAAAACCTGTAAGGTTAAATCCTTAAATTCTAATGCCGTTTTGATATTAAAAACCTTGTCCTTCAAGTGCTTAAATTTATTTTGATTGCTAAGTATCTTATCACTTCCTATTGTTGGGTATTCCCCTTTTTTTGACCATCACCTGTATGTGAGTCCCATTATTTTACAAAAATAGTACATATTTGACGCAACCTTTATAACATTTATACATCTAGCAAGTGAGAGTAGTTAGTAAGTTATGAAAGAGAACAATTGTCGAATTTATCGTTATTACTGTTTTGAGAGGAACTCAAAGCAGTAATCCACTCTTAAAATTTGTGGATTACAGGCAATTGAAAGAATGTCAAGGTTTCTTCATGAAACACTACATATAATATAGTGTGGTAAGTTCAGTTGAAAACGAAAAAGTGTTCTTGTCGAAAGAATGAAACCTTGACTTTTAATTTACTCTTCCTAAAGACGTATGATTGTCTAGGATATCAATCGTATGAGATGTCTAACTGAAAAAGCATTCTAAAAGTAAATAGTTATTGTAAAAAGTATATTTTTGAGAGATAAACTTATAAATGTTAAAGTTTAAAAGATACTCTCAATTATTGCAAGAATCATTGGAATAACTGCGTGAAGAGACAGGAAATATTTGTGACAACGAGAGAGATGTAGTATCCCTATTCCACATAACATTGCCTATTTGGGTTTTCGTGATGAGAATAGTGTTTTTCTAAACTATTAACTTTGATGAAAATTGTAAGTCATATTCGTCTCAATGAACTCATAAACAATTGTTGTCAGAATGATCCTTCTGCACAAGCAAAAATATATCAGTTTTTTGCTGCAAAACTCTTTGCGTTATGTTTGAAATATAGTCAAAATAAGGAAGATGCTGAGGATGTTCTGCAAGACAGCTTCCTTATGATCTTTAAAAAGATCAAACAATACGATCATAAAGGCTCATTCGAGGGTTGGATCAAAAGAATAACGATCAATGTGGCATTGCAAAAACACAGGCAAATGAGTCAACTCAGGGTCTTAAGGCAAGGAGAGTTAGAAAATGAAATAGTTTATGTAGAAAATGATCAAGAAATAGGGATAGACGTCTTATTAGGGTTTATTCAACAGCTACCAAATCAATATCGACTGGTATTCAATCTATACGTATTAGATCGTTTTTCACACAAAAAAATTGGAGAAATGCTTCAGATTTCTGAAGGGACTTCAAAATCAAATTTATCGCGTGCAAGATTGATTTTAAAAGAAAAAATAACAGAGTATCAAATAAAAAATCAGAAGGCATCCCATGTCAGATAAAAAAAATATAGACCATTTATTTCAGGAAAAATTCCAACATTTTGAGCAACAGCCCAACCCTGAACTTTGGTATCAGATTGAAAGCCGTTTGCAACGTAAAAACAAGAGGTTCTTCTCCTTTTGGTGGATATCGTCTGGAGCTGCTATTCTCATTGTAGGGTTATTTATTTTGTATACTCAGAAAAATAAGTCCAATGAGGTTGTTGTGGATCCTATCATTACAACTAGTCCCAAAAAAAATCCTCAACAGGAAACTCCCAAAGATTTTTTCCAAAAAACTAGCCCCACAGAGAAAGGTGAGGTATTCATTACAGGAGAGCAGGAAAAGGGGAAGATTCAATACAAAAAAAGAAATGATCATACAGGTAGTGAGAAAATTTTAAAAAGTAGGATTGCCCATACAGTCATCAAAAACAACGAGCAAAAAAAAGACAACAGCCCTTCTATTTCTGGAGAAGTTGATCAGCTTGTAAAAACCAATGAGGTATCTGAAGTGATAAAAAAGAAAATACCGTCAGCCACAATCACTAGCTTGAGTACGACTAAAGATTCACTTAAAAATCAATACACAAATCAGCAAAAAAAGGAATTAACCCCCCATCAAGATGACAAGTCTCTTGATATGAACAATAAAGATAAAAAATGGTCTGTACGTCCATTGATAGCCTTATCAACAATGGCAAATACTTCAAATTCACCTACTGATGTGGCTATCAGAAACAACAATACTTTTGGGAATACAGCAGTGAACATCGGAATTTCTGTTTCTTACAAGCTAAGTAATAGGTTCATCTTACAGTCGGGTGTCTTAACACAGAAAATTAGTTTCAACACAGAAAATGTCGTACTATTAAATCAGTTTAGTACCACCAATACGCCATCCTCTGTCAGCCTAAGATCTGGTATTAACTATTCGTTTTCAGAGCGAACAGATCTTGTAAATTCTGCATCAGAGACATATAGCATCGTAGATTTAGATGCTGAATTAAATCAAGCGATGCATTACATAGAAATTCCTATTGAGGCCAAATATAGAATTGCTAATTCAAAAAAAATCCGTTCACACCTGATTGGTGGTTTTAGCTCTCTATTTCTTCAAAAAAATGAGATTATTTTACTTTCTGATGTACTGGGAAGAGTAGATATTGGTGCTGCTAACAACCTTAATTCTGTCAACTTTAGTGGAAATGTTGGTTTAGATCTTGACTATCAAATTTCTTCAAATTTATTTTTAAATGTCAACCCAATGTTGAAGGTTCATTTAAATACTTTTTCTAGGGGTAGCAACGGATATCAACCCTATTTTATAGGTGTTTATTCAGGAATAACTTACCAATTTTAGAAGGCGCTATACCAATAGAATTCTGTCAAGGGAATCACGTATCATTTACGAAAGTTATTTGTACTTTTGTGCCTCACAAATCAAAATATACCTGATTGATATTAAAATAATTTTAATACCAATCACGAAAAAAAACCAAAATGACAGATTTCGGAATTCAAGAAGCATTAAAAAAATTAAGTGTAAAAGATATCAATGAGGGAACCTCTACAGGTGCTCGGTGGTTTTCAGGTGGGCCACTAATCGACAGCTACTCCCCAGTAGATGGTAAACGTATTGGAAGCGTCAAGACAACGACCAATAAGGATTATGAGATGGTGATGACTACAGCAACTGCTGCGTTCAAAACGTGGAGAACTATGCCTGCCCCACAGCGTGGAGAAATTGTTCGTCAGTTTGGAGAAAAACTTCGTGAATTAAAAGAGCCCCTAGGGAAGTTAGTATCCTATGAAATGGGAAAAAGTTACCAAGAAGGCCTGGGAGAAGTTCAAGAGATGATAGATATTTGTGACTTCGCTGTAGGATTATCTCGTCAGTTACACGGATTAACAATGCATTCAGAACGGCCAGGGCATAGAATGTATGAACAATACCATCCACTAGGAGTTGTAGGAATTATCTCTGCGTTTAATTTTCCTGTGGCAGTCTGGGCCTGGAATACTGCGCTAGCATGGATTTGTGGAGATGTGTGCGTATGGAAACCCAGTGAAAAAACACCTTTGTGCGGTGTCGCTTGTCAAAATATCATCGCGCAAGTGTTAAAAGAAAATAACCTGCCCGAAGGGATCTCATGCCTGGTACAAGGAGACTATCGCGTAGGTGAATTTATAACAACAGACAAACGAATTCCCTTAGTCTCAGCAACAGGATCTACCCGAATGGGGAAAATTGTTGCGAAAACAGTAGGAGAACGTCTAGGGAAATCCTTGTTGGAATTAGGAGGGAATAATGCCATTATAGTAACACCAGATGCTGATATCAAGATGACAGTTATTGGTGCAGTATTCGGTGCTGTAGGGACTGCGGGTCAGCGTTGTACCTCTACAAGAAGACTAATCATTCATGAGTCTATTTACGATCAAGTAAAAAATGCGCTAATAGCTGCTTACGGTCAACTGAGAATTGGAAATCCACTGGACGAAAACAATCATGTAGGACCCTTAATTGATACTGATGCAGTAGATATGTACACAAATGCACTAGAAAAAGTAGTGTCCGAAGGGGGTAATATCGTTGTACAAGGAGGAGTTTTAAATGGCGAAGGATATGAAAGTGGCTGCTATGTAAAACCTGCAATCGCAGAAGCTGGTAATTACTTTGAAATCGTCCAACACGAGACATTTGCTCCCATTTTGTACCTTTTAAAATATAATGGAAACGTACAAAGCGCCATAGAACTACAAAATGGAGTTGCCCAAGGATTATCTTCTGCCATTATGACCAATAACCTTCGTGAAGCAGAATACTTTTTATCCCATGCAGGTTCTGATTGTGGAATAGCCAATGTAAACATTGGAACTTCTGGTGCTGAAATTGGCGGAGCCTTTGGTGGAGAAAAAGAAACAGGAGGTGGACGAGAATCGGGTTCTGATGCCTGGAAAATATATATGAGGCGACAGACAAATACTATTAATTATACGGCTGATCTCCCCTTAGCACAAGGAATTAAATTTGATCTTTAAAGCATTTCTGAAAAAAAGATATTCGAATAGTACAAGATCGTATTGAGTACTATTTCAACAATTTCCCTGATAGATATTGCCCGAGGTTTAAAGGCAGATTTTAACAGAAGTTTGAGCAAACTCAACAGTGAATCAAGAGCAAATCATACAGAATACCACACAATTTGTAAAAAACACCCTTAAAGACGCCGAGGGTGGACACGACTGGTTCCACACCCAGAGAGTATTTAAAAATGCCCATCTGATTGCAAAAGAGGAAGATGTAAACCTTTTTATAGTGAGTTTGGGAGCGCTGCTTCACGATATCGCAGATGCCAAGTTTCATTGTGGAGATGAGTCCATAGGTCCTAAAAAGGCGAGGTCATTTTTAGAAGAAGAACGGGTGAGTGAAGAGGTGATTGTTCATGTAGAAAACATCATCAAAGAAATATCATTCAAGTCAAGTGTAGGAAGGAAACAACAATTCACATCTGCCGAACTATCGGTAGTTCAAGATGCAGACCGGTTAGATGCAATTGGCGCTATTGGAATTGCTCGATGTTTTAACTATGGAGGATTTAAAAACCGTGCCTTGTACGATCCATCCATCCCACCAAACCTAAACATGAATAAAGAAGAGTATACGAAGTCAACTGCACCATCAATCAATCATTTCTACGAAAAACTTTTGTTGTTAAAAGATTTGATGAATACCAAAACAGGAAGACTCATCGCTCAAGAACGCCATGCCTACATGGAAAGTTTTTTGACACAGTTTTATCACGAGTGGGAGGGAGTTAAATAAGCATCATTTCTTACAATAACACCATCCAAACGCACTCAAATTACGGGAGTCACACCAATATCACCACAAAGAAAACACGCGTTTAATTCTCTTTCGCAACTTCCAAAGCCGTTAACTTATACTCTAAGATAGACAACTCCTCAGCACTCTGAATAATCTGCTCGGCAGTGAGATTGTGGTTAGAATTGATATAATTTAGAATTTCCTCGCTCTTTACGGTGTAATATTTAATTGTCTTGTCTATTTTCTCATCCATGATATCTTATTTAATTACATTATTGTAAAATGGTATTCCTTAAAAAAGGACTTCAGGAAGAGCAAGTCGGGGGTTTTCCTTTAAACGCATTCTCCCGTCACGGAAACATATCCAAATCTAACAATGCTCTTGATAGGCAGCAATCAAGTTTTGAGCAATCATTTGAGCAGATCTTCCCTCAATATGATGGCGCTCTAACATATGAACCAACTCCCCGTCCTTAAACAATGCCACAGCAGGGGAAGATGGCGGAAAAGGAATCATATGCTCTCTTGCCTGCGCAGTAGATTCCTTATCTACACCCGCAAAAACAGTCGTTAAATAATCAGGTTTTTTATCAAACTGTAAAGATGATAAAGTTCCCGGTCTTGCCGTTCCAGCAGCACAACCACAAACAGAATTCACCATTACCAGTGTTGTGCCTTTTTTTGCCAAGGCATTATCAACATCTTCAGACGTATATAGTGGCGAGAAACCATTGTCAGTCAGTTCCTCACGCATAGGTTTTACAAGTTCCTCAGGGTACATAGTTTTTTAAAATTTAGAATGCAAATATACACATTATAACACCATATTTATACCGTAACTCGAGGAAATACATTGGGAATTATTTCTGGGCGTACCCCTGCGGGTCGCGCTATCCGCTATATCTTTTTTGCCTGTACAGGACAAAAAAGGATGTCGCTGCTATCGCTTACGCAACACACAAAGCAGCTTTTCGATCAAATAACAAAACAAAGGTCATTCATAAGTGCCAAGTTCGTATCCATTCTAGTAGATCGTCAAATAACATAAAACCCATACACCAGATTAGTTCCTCAAAAAGACTGCTCACCCCAGTTTTATAGTGAGGTTATTTGCAGATCAATACACTTTTCAAATCTGTAAAAAATGAAAAAAATCATGTACTTTTGAAGCTCAAAAAATTCACTAAAATGAGTAATTTTTCAAAATGGTTAGGAGCGGGGATAGGCTTTGCAGCCGGTGGGCCCATCGGAGCCATTATTGGATTTGTTGCTGGAACAGTGATAGATGCATATTCCAAAGAAGATTTTGAACAAGAACAAAGAGTTTTCAAGCGCACATACAGAACATCACCAAGTCAGACACAATCAGGAGACTTTGAGATCAGTCTATTAATTCTAGCAGCCACCGTAATCAAAGCCGATGGTAAAGTTGATCAAAGAGAGTTAAACTTTGTCCGATCCCAGTTTGTTGGA
Source organism: Flavobacteriaceae bacterium (assembly GCA_013214275.1). Classification (GTDB taxonomy): domain Bacteria; phylum Bacteroidota; class Bacteroidia; order Flavobacteriales; family Flavobacteriaceae; genus Polaribacter. Next base: position 367 of record JABSPP010000039.1, on the reverse strand, counting down.
ATGTATGGCAAAGAAAGAGCCAATCGCGCATTTCTATTGTTCAAAGGGATTATGAAAAAGCAAATTTCTACGCGACAAGTCTGCATGCAGATTCGTCAACATATGCCACACTCCTCACGACTGCAATTACTCCATTTTCTCTTTGGGATCGCCAGATCAGATCAGCATGTAACAGCAAAGGAAGTAGAGCAAATAAGGAAGATTGCCTGATACCTATACATTAGCCAGAATGATTTTGAATCAATCAAGGCCATGTTTTACAATGCCATAGACAATGCCTACAAAATTCTTGAAATTGATAAATCAGCATCAGATAGCGATGTGAAAAAAGCCTACAGGAAAATGGCAAAAAAATACCACCCCGATA
>JABSPP010000389.1 GCA_013214275.1 Flavobacteriaceae bacterium | reverse complement strand
CAACCTTAAAAGTGGCGTTGGAAACTTGTGCTGCATATTTTAGCATGATATTACCTTCTGAAAAATAGCAAATTAACAGATCGAATGGCTCGTTTAGAAAACTTTGAAAACTGGTTTCTGTAATCTCTCCCTTCCAATTGAAATCCTTTTCAGAAAAATGCTTGAATGATTTTTCTAGCTCTTTATTGTAGGCTCTGAAACTGTAAATTTTAGGGTTTTTGACATGAAACATTTTTGCTGTCATTTGTCTTAAGTCGAATTTCTCCCTGAACTTTTCTTCGGTTAGGATTCCTACAGATACAATCTTCTTGTTTTTGGCAACCGTAGTACAGAGCTGCTCTGACTTTTGGAGTTTCTTAACTTTCCGTTGTAAAAAATAATATTTTAATTTTGATGAGATCATAATTATTTACCGATGAAAGATAGTATCTTAGTCAGACATAAACAATTAAAATCGCAAGCGATTCTATGGGGAAAAATTTAGGATTTTTATTGCTTACTTTTCTGGGAATTTCTTGTTTACATCAATCCCACCAAGTTTCTAAAGTAACCACAGAAAATAGTCAATTAGATACGCTTGTTGGTCAGGACAGTTCTTTGATTGAAGTGTATGCTCCATACAAGAAAAAAATGAATGAGGAAATTCACAAAGTACTTTCTTATGCTCCTAAGCATCTTACTAGAACAGATGGAAAAATGCAAAGTTCTCTAGGAAATTTAATTGCCGATCTCATGTTTGAGAAGGCAAATTCGCTCTATATACAAGAAACGGGTAAAGAAATTGATTTTGTTTTTTCAAATTATGGTGGTATGCGATCTGGAATATGGGAGGGTGATGTGAGGGTTGCTCATGTTTTTAACTTAATGCCTTTTGATAATACCATCGTGGTTGTAGAACTCACAAGAGAGAAGGTTGAGGCGTTATTTCAGTTCTTTTTAGAGAATAATAGAGCACACCCTCTTTCTAAACAAGTCCAAGTTACTATGGAGAATAAAAAGACGATCAAAGTGCTAATCCATGGGAAACCTCTGGAAGATAAAACCTATTTTGTGGCTACTTCGAATTATCTACAAAGAGGTGGCGATCATATGAATTTCTTTGGCAATCCAAAGAGTTTGTATCATAGTAACTTTCTCATTAGGGATGCTATTGCAGAATATTTTGGTAGTCGAGATACATTGGTTTCACAGTTAGATAAGCGGGTTTTGATTTATTGAAGATGTGGTTTAAAATTTGGCAATTATCATAAAACATGGAGAGAAGGACATTTATTAAACAGGCAGCTGCAGGAATTACCTTTACTGGTTTAGCAGGTTTCGGATTCGGTTCATGTACGACTAATGGGAGGAAACATATTACCATTTTACATACGAATGACACTCATAGTCATATAGAGCCTTTTGAGTCTAATCATCATCGATATGCAAATCAGGGTGGAGTGGCACGGAGGGCTGTTCTTGTTGAACAGATACGGAAAGAGAATCCGAATACGCTTCTTTTAGATGCTGGCGATATTTTTCAAGGCACTCCGTATTTTAATTATTTTGGTGGTGAACTGGAATTTAAGTTGATGAGTATGCTAGGATATGATGCGGCTACACTGGGAAATCATGACTTTGATAATGCTATAGAGGGGTTTCACAAACAGTTACCTCACGCAAGCTTTGAATTTGTGTGTGCTAATTATGATTTTAAAAATACCATTTTAGATTCACTCGTTAAGCCATATCGAGTTTTTAATAAGGATGGAATTAGAATTGGAGTTTTTGGACTAGGAATTGCGTTAGAGGGACTTGTAAACCCTAGGCTATATAAGGAAACTACGTATTTAGATCCTATTGAAATCACGCAAGATATCACTAGAGAACTCAAAGAGGATCAGCATTGTGACTTAATCATTTGCCTGTCGCACCTAGGATATGAATACCGATCTGATAAAATCTCTGATCTAAAGCTCGCTAAAGCTACTGAGCATATCGATTTGATCATCGGGGGGCATACCCATA
>JABSPP010000388.1 GCA_013214275.1 Flavobacteriaceae bacterium | reverse complement strand
ACTCGTTACAAACTAGCGAGGGCGGGATTTTAGTTTACACTCAATTAAAAAAATCCTGTTAAGAGTAAGAGTAATCAATTTTCCAATTGCTTGGCAAATCATCAAAATCAACCTCCTCCCAAGTTCTATTTTAGGGCAAACGGTTACAACTAGAACGAATGGATTAGCGACTTCCTCTTGGGTAAAAACATTAAACCAGAATAGCTGGACAAAGACTTATACTTTCTATGACGAGAAAGCTAGATCCATAAGAGAATATTCTAAAAATTATTTGGGAGGGACAACCATTATCGATAGTGAACTACATTTTTCAGGAATTCCTCTAAAAACAGTAGGAACTCATAAAAAACTAGCTACAGATACTCCAGTTACAATCACAAATAACTTTGAGTACGATCATGCTAGTAGACTAAAAAAACAAACACAGCAAATCAATAATGATCCAGTAGAAACAATTGCCATAAATACTTACGATGGAATTGGAATGCTGATGAAGAAAGAAGTAGGAGGAAAGTCAAATCCGCTACAAAAAGTAGATTACACTTATAATGTGAGAGGAGAACTTACAAATATTAACGATGTAAATAGTAATCTTGGTTCTTCATCAGATAACGATTTGTTTGCTTACAAATTAAATTATGAAAACCCAGTAGAAGGTACAGCAAATGTTTCTCAGCTTTTTAATGGCACGATTACTCAATCTATATGGCGAAATAAGATCACAGATGAAAAACAAGCCTATAGCTATGAATTTGATAAGTTAAATAGAATAGCCTCTGCTCAGTATAGAAAAGGAACTAATTTATCGAATGATGCCTCAAAATTTACACTTTCTGGAATTTCGTATGATAAGGATGGGAATATTAAAACATTACAACGAACTGGAACAAGCGGACAAATAGATAATCTTACTTATAACTACGAAACTGTTGGAGTAGAGACCAACAAATTAGTAGATGTTGTAGATACTTCTAATAACTCTGAGGGTTATAAAGATACAAATGCATCAGGAAATAATTATACGTATGATTCCAACGGTCGTCTAACTGCCGATCAAAACAAAGGAATTTCTAGTATCGCATACAATCATCTAGACTTGCCAGACAGAATTACATTTACTAACGGGAACTATGTAGAAATAGTTTACGATGCATCTGGAAATAAGCTTGAAAAACTCTATGTCACTAGTGGAGGTACAACCAAAACATTGTATATCAATGGATTTCAATATCAAGACAATCAATTACAATTTTTTGGCAACTCTGAAGGGTATACCTACAAAGACGGCAGTAGTTATAGATACGCTTATATTTATACAGATCATTTAGGAAATAACCGATTAAGTTATTCTGATACAAATGGAAATGGAACTATTTCTACCAGTGAAATTTTCTCTAAAACAGATTATTATCCCTTTGGGCTTTCCCATAGTGGAGAGTTTATTTCTGCACAAGGAAGTAACTATAAATACAAGTATCAAGGTAAGGAAATCCAGGAAGAAAATGGCCTACTGCAATACGATTTTGGCTCTCGTTTATATGATGCTTCTGTAGGGCGTTGGTTTGTACTAGACCCTCAAGCAGAATCTTTCTACGGAATGTCACCTTATATGGCAATGGGGAACAACCCTATTATTATAGTAGATCCAAATGGAGAAAAAGCTCTTCCCTTCGCTTTAATATTTAGAGGTCTTGCATTTCTAGGAGACTTTACTAGCAATTTAATCAATGGAAAAGGAGATGCTTTAGGAAATGCTTGGGAGAACTCGACTAGTGCTTTTGAAGGAATGTCAAGTGCTTTACAAGTTCCTATAATTCAAGGAGATAATTTTAATGCTTCTTTTGGGATAAATCCTTTTGGTTTCAGTGCTAGTGTTAATGCATCTTACAAAGTAGTTGGTAATTGGACTTTAAACAGATCTGCTGGATATGGGGCTTTTAGTGGTGCTTTTGTGTCAGCAGGAACTTCGTTTGATGATGGAACTCATTCATTTGGTTCAAGTAGTCAAGTT
>JABSPP010000387.1 GCA_013214275.1 Flavobacteriaceae bacterium | reverse complement strand
ATTAGAGGGAGATTACAAGAGAATTAGGGATGCTGGGACCCGTCGGTGGGTCATAAAGTACAAATCAATTAATGAAATTATTATTAAACAAAAGAATAAGAAATGGGTAAACTACTAAACAGGTTTCTTGCTCAGAACAAGGAGCAAGTATTAAATGAATTATCTCACAGCCCTGACTCAAAAATGTTTGCTAAATTAAATGAGCATTACAAGCAGAAACTAGAAAATATGCTTGCTAATGATCACGGCATGGATATTGAGAGTTTGGCTCGTAGTTATAATGGCATGAATTTTACTCCCTACATAAGGGCGAGATTGCTGAATGCCTATCGTGATGCTGTAAACATGTATTCTCCTGTTGGATTGGAAAGATTAGCAGAATTACTAGGAATTAGTGAGAGTAATTTAAGGAGTAAAATGAAACAATTAGAAAAGAAAATATGCAAATAACTATTGATTTTAATAAGGCAAAAGTATTAAATTTAACCGCTATCGATTACTTGGTAGCGGTTTATTTATCAAAAGCAAGCTTAGCTAATCAGCGAATCGACAATGACATCGATTACCATGCACATCAATTAGTAATAAGCAAAACACAATTCTCTGCTGCCAAATCAAACCTTATGGCGTTAGGGTTTATTGACCAAAGTAGATCACAAGGTATAACAATAAATCCTAAATTAAACAGAGCATTGTACTCTGATTTTGCAACAGAACCAATCCCAAAAGATACCGACGTTCCAACTAGGGTATTGGAGTATCTCGGAGAAAAAAGAGTGGAGAAGCTACTGTCAAAAGCAGTCAGGAAGCCTAGCCGAGGACAGATAGCTGACTTTATGAAAATACACAGACAAGTTAGAGTTAGATTGAAAGGTCAAACAGACGATTGGTATGTGGATTTTTACATAGCTTACATCGAATATATGTTTTCACTGTGGTACACAGAGAAAATGAAGAGATACCTGAGGGCAACTACACTATTTGGATCAACAAGTAAATTTTTTAACCGCATCGACGAGATGCAAAATCAATAAAAAATGTTCACACTAGAACAAGCTAGTAAAATCTATCAAGGTAATTCCAGTAGAGGATTCTACGCTGGATCAGATAAGCCTTACTTCGCAAGACATCAGCGATTGGAGATGATTAAGGAATTAGCTGAGGCAAGTGAGGCTCACAAAAACGGGTTTTTCACACCTAGACATATACTCTCTTTGGTCGAAGTTGAGTCTCCTAATTTCGCACAGAATTTTAAGCAGGAAGTTAAAGACAGGTTCGAGGATGAGATTGCAGACTTTTGTATCCGTGTGCTAGATTACCTTGGGTGGTTAAAAGCCCAAGAGAAAACAACAACAGGATTGCCTACTCGTGGATCAGGAAAGACAGCGGAGCAAATCTTCGAGAACTATGAGTCTTTAAGAGAACACCGTATTGGGATACCCAAAGAGGTTGAAAACCCGAAGAGAAACTATATCGTAAGCGCAGCGATCTTTACGATCATGGAGTCCGTGCAAGATAATCAACTAGAGTATGGGTTGTTATACGCTGAGATTTTATCAGAGCAGCTAGGCATAAATCTAGCTAAACACATTGAATTGAAACTAGCCTTTAACGCTACAAGAGCAAGACTACATGGAAAAAAATACTAAAGAAATAGTATTAGAAACAGAGGGAGGGTCTACAGACCTATCCCTTTTGTTTTCTAGCACAGGATCGTTCGCAAAGACGGTCAAACATTTCGCTCCTGAGTTTGATATTGAAGACGAACTATTAGATAAACTTGTAAAAACACTAGTAATGGATAATAATTTCAACAAGATTATAGAAAGCTATGCCTTAAAAGGTCTTAAAGTATTCCCTGTAGACGGAGCAAGTAAAGCACCTGCTAAAGGCTTTAAATGGCGTATAGTAGAGCAGCAAGGCTTAGAGGAGCTAATGGTTAACTTCCATGACTATCCTGCTACATCAGTTGGTCTAGCTATGTGCGATGACCTAGAAACTATAGATGTGGATAC
>JABSPP010000386.1 GCA_013214275.1 Flavobacteriaceae bacterium | reverse complement strand
TTTTGTACTTTTTTCTAATTCCTGCAAAAGTCCAATATCTTTAAAACTCAAATAACTTTTATTGGATATGATCAAATGGTCAATGACTTTCAGGTCGACAATAATTCCAACTTGAATGAGTCTATCAGTAATATCCTTATCCTCATTAGAAGGTTTCAATTCTCCGCTTGGGTGATTATGACATAGAATGATGCTGACTGCTCTTTTTTGTAAAGCAAGGCTAAACACTTCCATAGGTTCAGCAAATGTTTTATTAACTGTTCCTAAACTTATTAGTTCAATAAAAAGGATTCGATTGTTATTCTCTAATCCAATCACCCAAAAATGTTCTCGGTTTTGATCAATCTTTTGTTCTCGAAGCAGAATCTTTTGCATGATTCCGTACAAATCGTCGGAATTCAGAATTTTAATTCTCTCGGCTTCGGTCAGTTTTATATTCATAGCATAAATGTAAGGCTTTATTTTAAAATTGAAGACGGGTTTTCACGCTTGTGCCTAACACATAAATATATAGAAGGCTCTAGACTAGAAGATTTAATTTTTCTTTCAAAAACAATGATAAAAAAGTAAACTCTAACCATCGGAGTCTCAATGCCGCGTTAGGGATGGCAGCGGCATCCTTTTTTGTTCTGTACAGGCAAAAAAGATATAGCGGAGAGCCCGACCCGCAGGGGAACGCCCTTAAATAACTTCGTGTGATCACTCGAAATAGAGGGCAAGGAAGTTTGGAGAAGGATGGCTAGCGTGTTTTGTTTAAATACCAATTTAAAATCCGCTGCACGTCTCTGTTGTCTTTTTGTGGGGTGATATAGAACAAGAAGTCATCGGGATTTTGCAGCGTAATTTTTTTGTCTAAAAAACCATAACCCTTGTAAATCCCGTTTAATATTAGCGCAAATCCAATCTCTTCTGCTGTTCTTCCTCGCTCTTTGATCACCAAATTTTCTGTTTGCAACCCCAATGATTTTATGGCTTCTTTTACTCTTTTATTGTAGTCTTTTACGATCTCTTTTCCAGAACAGATACCATTGCATTTTTTGATCTGATAATGAAAACAAGTATTGACATTGGTTTGCAAGTGGCAATATTTTGGACAGAGGTTGTAGGTTTCACAAATTTTCTCGAGAAGATTCCTACATTCTGAGATATTATAAAATTTCATGATAGCGTTTGGAACAAGCTTTAATCTATTGTAAGCAAGGTGTATAATTCCTTTTTGGTCTTCGTAAGAGAAGAGCCCTACGGCCTCACTTGCTCTTCTTTGAGCTCGATTAAATTTGGGATAGAGTCGCTTGATATCTGCCGACTCTTTTAACAGAGCGAGGAGTTCGCTTCCCATCACTTCATAGGTGATGTTCGCAGTCTCTAGGCACATAGAAATCTCTTTCTTTTTCTTATCATAAAAATGACTAATGACTCGTTGTTTGATGTTATTTGCCTTTCCTACATAAATGATTTCTTTTTGTAGATTTTTAAAATAATACACTCCTGGCATTTCAGGCAAATCGTCAACCACTTTTTTCTCGATCAAAGGGGGGAGTGTCGCCTGTCTGGAACGCCTATTTAAAAATGCATTGATGGTAAATTGGTGATCTTTATTGATTAATCTCTGAAATAACGCTACGGTAGCTTCTGCATCTCCTCTAGCGCGATGTCGTTCTGAAATGCGAATTCCTTCAACGCTACAGATGTTTCCCAAGCTGTATGATTTTAATCCTGGAATAATTTTTCTACTTAGTCGGACGGTACACAATTTTTGTCGTTTAAAATCAAATCCAAGGTCTTTAAACTCTTGTTTAATGATGTTGTAGTCAAAATTAACGGTGTGAGCAACAAATACGGTATCATGTGTAATTTCTTCAATGGTTTTAGCGATTTCATAAAATTTAGGAGCAGTTCTCACCATGGCATCTGTTATTCCGGTGAGATTGGTAATAAAGGCAGGAATGTTTTGTTCTGGATTTACAAGGGAGGTAAACTCATTGACTATTTTTTTTCCGTCAAAAACAAAGATAGAAATTTCAGTAATGCGCTGTCC
>JABSPP010000385.1 GCA_013214275.1 Flavobacteriaceae bacterium | reverse complement strand
AAAATTTCTTTCTTAATGTGTCGGAATAATTGAATTATTATTATTATTATTATACTGGTGCAAGACCGCCGATGGTCGGCATTGGAATTAATTTCGGGTTTGGTTGGAGCTGAGGCTCCGGGTAGTCGAGATAATCCTTTAGGGTTGTTGGATTTTTTTTCCCCTTGAGTCCGTGGGCTGGACCGGTACCCAATTAATGCCTGGGTGGAGCCGGCTTACGCCTCCCTTGACCATCGATTCCGCACTTTGTGCTCGAGTCGGCGGCGTCCGTAACCCGACGGTCCGTTTTGAGGCCTGTGACATTGGCGTCGACAACTTGGTGTTATTAGCATGGCATCAGCATTCATCTGCTTAGCTAAAACACAGGATGTTTATTAGCATGGCATCAGCATGGCATCAGCATTCCCTTGTTCGGTCCTCCAATCGCGTACAAAATCTCTAAAAATCTCTATTTGTCCTCCAGGTGTGTTCGGTCCTCCAATCGGTAATCTCCAATCCCATCAATGAGGATGCCTGATTTAGGTTTACACTTTTAGATGGAGTGTTTATTTAAATGAATGTAGTAATTATTGTTGATATGAGGGGGTCTGGGGGAGACTCATAACTTGGTTATTTGTTCATAACCTCATTTTGATTCATCCTTCACCAACCTCAGCTCATATCTATGTTCGGGTTTTAGTTTTTTCACTTCTCTATTTTCCTCATGAGTCAATGCAGTCAGTTCTTCATATTCCACTGGGGTTCGTTTCCCTAGGGTTCTGATTCTTTGAAGGTGATTGTAGTTGTGTACTGCTCTATTCAAGAGTCTTCTTAGGGCTCTAAAACTCTCAGGTGCAAAGCAATGGAGATAACCATTTTTAATGATGTCATTGATCTTCTCCGCATAGGGGTTCTCCCAACTATACTTTGCCATTGAGGATACAGCTCCGCATGACTTAATCCGACGTGTAAATATGGTGCTACTATATTCTGAACCACGATCGGAATGGAAGATTAATCCATTTAGATCCTCTTTATTTCTCTCTTGCACAGCCTTATTCAGCACCTCCAAGAAAACACTCGCTGGATGGTGCTTGTATGCTCCATGCCCAACAATACGTTGAGAGTACACATCTACTATGAAAATTAAGTAGTAATGACTTCCATCTTTCAACTGAAAGAAGGTCATATCGGATTGCCATACCCTGTTGATATTATTGATCTCATAGCCTAAAATCAAGTTATCAAAGAAACGAGTCCCAGGCTTTGTTGTCCTTATATACCGGCGTTCTCGCTTGACTCTGAAGCCCATATTCAACAACATCTTCTCTGTCTTGTCTCTGCCATAAGGCCATGTTGACGGCAAAGCATCATAAATAGAACGACAACCTAGGTTTGGGACATTTTTCCTTAATTCAAAGACGTAATCAACCAGCAATAAACGAAGATCTAGCTCATCTATTCTAGGCGAGCGTAACCACTTATAGAAAGCCTGTCTGCTTCTACCAAATATTGAACACAAAGGATCAACCTTGTAGCCCAAAGTCAAATCTGAACTAACCATCATATGGACGGTTTGTCTCCAAAATTTTTTTTTAGGTCAACGCCCAGTTCTGCAGAAGCTATCTCAATGAGCTTCTGCAAAGCGTCTATCTCAAGCTGTTTACGGCCCAAAGCTGCTTGAAGATCCTTGTTGGATGACTCAAGTTCTTCGTTCTTTCGCTGATGGCTTTCTTTTTCCACGATTAATACGGTTCCTCTCTTCAAATATCGGGAGTATTTATGGATCCATTCATAAACAGACTTATTGGACTTAATGCCATATTCACGACAAGCTTGTGATACAGTGAGGTTGCCAGACTCAATTTCTTTGACAACATGTTTACGCAACTCAACACTGAAGCGGCGTACTTGACGAATTTCTTTCTTGGGTGTTCCCATCTTTTTTTGATGTTTTAATCCCCATAAAAAGTGTCAACCTTTTTCAGGCACGGTCATCCTCTCTCCTCTTTCCTCTCCACACTATCCTTTCTCCTCTATCCTTTCTATCCTATACTTTCTATCCTAT
>JABSPP010000384.1 GCA_013214275.1 Flavobacteriaceae bacterium | reverse complement strand
GAAATATATATAATTTCTGGCCGACTTTATGATGTTGCATTCGAACAATGGTTAGAGGCTGGTTATTTTGCTAGTCGTCCTCCAGGCGAAATTCATGGACCATTCATTTGTGAGCAAGATTGCTTAGTCATGGAGGTTTCATTTCCAAGTCAGAGTGTATCTGCCACATAACAAAAGTTTTCAAGCCGGACAAAAACTAGTTGGCTTTGTTCTATTTGTTATGACCTCTAATGTTTAGCAGCTATTGTTATAAAATAATCACTCAGTTATTCTATCCGTAACAGTTTGTTTTTAAAGGAATTGCAAGTTACTTATTATCCTAGATTCGTCATTGTTGTGGTTTCTTCCGCAGACCCCCTGAATGATCAATTATGGAAAATTATGATGAAATAATAAATGAGACACCTATGTAAAAGCAATGGAAAATCATAGGAAACCAACAAACTGGAAGGTGAAAAATCATGAAAAAACTAATTGCGGTTCCTTTACTATTGATCAGTTCAATAGCTCTGGCTAACCAAAGTTGTGAGCGTTTACTGCAACACGGGATTAATAACATAACTAAATACAAGAGTGCTAATCATACAGTGGCTTACAAATGGCATCGAAACTGTGGGCACAACTTCGATACTTCAAGTGATAGTGTCATTTCAAATGCAAGTGTTGGATTGTGGGGCTATGGAAGTGGTTCAGCAGGTTATAATTCTAACTCTCAGCGTACTAAGCTAAGAAAATGGTGTGATGCGAATAGTGATTTTGCGGAATCAAGAGCTGACTTAGTTCAAGAAGCTCAGGAGCTAAGTATTCATGCTTTAGATACGTTTTCAAGCTGTATCGATATGGCGAGAAAAGACATTAAGATCGAATATATACCAAGCGGTGGACACTCTAGTTTCGTACACTTTACAGTCGATTCTACGCATGATGGTGAGTTAGAATATTTTGGTATTCAGTCAACAAATTTCGAATGTGTAGAATCAATGACAAGGAACAATCATAATGAAAAATTAGATCCAAAGACCCATCCAAAAATTAGAAATGCAAATATCCAAATTGATTGCACTCGAAAGAAACCTGCTGTTAATGAGGTTGTGGGGGTTGGTCAAGTTAAATATGACGAAGCTAATATTTCTATTAACACGAGCGGACCAAGTTTATCTGTCTACTTTCCTGAAGTAGTAACTTCTTACTCTGTGACTCCAGTCGGTGCTATCATGGCATTTGAGAAAGATGAATGTCCAGCTGGTTGGGCTTTTTATAAACCAGCTTTTGGCCGATTCTTGAGAGGAATTGATCGAAGTGGAAAGAATATTGATGTAGCTGGAAAGCGAAAAGAAGGTAGTACTCAGGAAGATCAATTTCAAGATCACAAACACAAACATGGATCATCCCATTGGCCAAATGGCGGGATGTATAATACAGTCCGTTCACAATTTGCCGGAGGAGATCAGAATCACTCTACGGCCGCATACGGAATAGAAGGGGCTGTGGGGGATGGAGTAAGGACAGGGAAAGAAACAAGACCTAAAAATGTCGCTGTAACTTATTGTCAACGAAAAATAGGCTCTTAACTGCGTGCTCTATAGACATCATTTTAACAATACTGATGTCTATGGACAGAAAAATTCACATTCGCTATTTAATCCAGCGGGTCTAATTCCTCGCCGCTTGCGGCGTAAAGTTTTTGACCTTCTGACTACATAGGATCGCGTCTGTTCATAATACGTGTAATTTGTAACATCTCAGTTATGCTTATATTTTTAGCACTTATTTTAGGGAGCTTGCTGTTTGAAGAACAGACATTGAGCAGACAATAATTGATAATTTTTATTTAATTTAACTACAGCCCAACAAAAATGGGAACTTTAAATTTAATATTTGCTTAGCCAAATGATTTTCGTTTTCTTAATTTTCTCTATTTTTTAAGTGCCAATTATATATGTCCACTTTTAAAGGGCTACAGAGAAATTAAATAGAAATTTTGAGATTTTGTCTGATCAATGTCTGCCATAATATTTTCCCCTAGGTTAATTTCGGGGACAGGTTA
>JABSPP010000383.1 GCA_013214275.1 Flavobacteriaceae bacterium | reverse complement strand
GATGACAATGGAGTATCGTCTGGAATGAGGTTCATCCATGTATTCAGATTTATCGGCAAATACTCTTTTCCTGTGGCCTCTGTAGCCCCCATGGCTGCTAGTGCTGTTCTTGCTGCTGGTGCTGCTGATGATGATGTGTCTGCCGTTGGCTTATCAAGTGACTCATGTGTCGTAGGGGTTCTTTCTACTCCCCAAACAAAGGCTTCCGAAATGGTCTCATCGGCACCAGAGTTTCTGGTTCTTAATTCTCTTTCAATATCAAATAGTGTTCCACGTAATGGTATATAATGTTTCATTTTTATTGATTTGTTAAAGGATTATAAACAGTTGAAGAAAATGTGTTTCCTCATCTAGTTAGTGATTAAAATGTATATGAGCTTCTTGATCTGCTTTGCACGCTACAATCATATAAATTCGCATGGTCTTCTCGCTCAAAAATTGACAGATGCTGGCGCTTTTGAAGCTTACTGGTTGGCTTCAATATGAGTTTTCACTTTTTTTATAGGTGTTGGGTGTACGACACATTTCTGTTTATCGTACTTCTGAACTTGTTTTAGCATCTGAAATGGACTCATTTTTTTAGCATCTGAAATCAATACAGAGGAACAAAAATTGAGCTTCTTTAGAGATTTATTGTACGGCTATCATTTCTATACTTTTATATTTTATAATCATAGATGATGTATATTTGTGTCGGTTGGTGTAAAACTGACCTTTAGGGACACTCGACAGAGTCGAGCGCCAGCGGGGGATTTTTGACAACATCATGTAAAATAGCATCATTTCTGATTTCTGTAACGCCAGAACAATACTACTTCGTGTACTTTTTTGAACTACTAATCTTCAAGTAATTTTCTCCTCCTGTATTAAATTTACTATTGAGACTTTGCGTGAGTATGCCAAGTTTTTGCTCTTCTTGAGGCCCAGTCAGTAAAATCTCTTCTCGGAACGCACCAGGTGCTGCTATATTCTTTGTGAAATAATCCTTTAATGTATCAGAGAGTGCTAACTGTTGGTCAGAATTGTATTTGTAATTTCTAACCCATTTTGGCGCGATATTAACTAGATACCCAGGAACGATTTTTCTGAATAAAATAAAAAATTGAACTTCTTTATTTGGGTCTATGTTAAATTTTGCCATGGAAACCGCTAATTGCTGATGTTTTTCGATAGCTTTCGATTGATTTCCGTCGTCTATCTTGAGTAGACATCCGTGTATTATCTTGGCCGCACTATCTGTTTTGTGAGCACCATCACCTTGAACTTGGATTTCCCAAAATTTTGCTATGTCATTCATTCCTCTTAATGTTGTAACTGCTGATGTAACATCACCTAAGAAAATATTAGCTATTTTCTGTAATACAGCTGGTTTTTGCGCCATTAGCCATGGTAAGACATAAACAATACTACGGTACGCTGTACATGGATCCATTTGATTATTTTCACTCACTTTAATGAATGACATAATTGCCAATCCTAAAATTTCATTATCGGTATGGGATTCAATAGATTCTGATTTGCTATAATCGTATTTACCAAACATCTCGTAGTCGGTAAAGTATGTCACGTCACAGATTTTTTGCCTCTGTGCTTTTGCCGAGCTTGGGAATAAGGCGGCATACATACATAAAAGGCCGTCAGCATCAAAATTTGTTCTGTTTGTAATCAAATAAGATCCTCCATCTTTAATGTCAAGCTCTTTTCGATGAAACTTATACTTTTTAAACTGTGTTGTTTTGTCGATTTCTGTGTCAAAATATTTTCCTACATCAGCTGAAACACGGTGATTGCCTATAATCCTATCTATTACTTTTGGTGCAGCCGATTTATAATTTCCCTCATCGTATTCCTCGTGATGATCAATGGTATATATATTTTTACAAGCGGAACCATCTTGACCAAAATTATTATCAAGCATTAAGAAGCTTAAATTAGCAGCAGCATCTCTTAATTTTTCAGCCACATCACGAGTCTTAGATTCCACTATTAATATTTTGTTTAATATATTTATTGTATTCCATTTCACAAACAATGAGATGCAATGTCAACAGAAAGCTCC
>JABSPP010000382.1 GCA_013214275.1 Flavobacteriaceae bacterium | reverse complement strand
AACCCAATGACAACCTCAAATTCATCCAAGCTTACAGTCCTATGAAAAGAACTCTCAATCTGAATTGGGAAGGTATTGCTCCCTTTTTTCAATAAAATATCATCGCTAGATAGCGTCATCGTAATATGAGCTAAATCTTTAAAGTTATAGACAATTTCAGCAAATACCGAGTCCCTTTGCCTCGTCTGTACACCCATATCAGTAGGGTTTTCTCGAACTTTTCTAACCAGAGCTACTTCCTTTGAGGAGAGGTCTATATTCTTTTGTAGTAGCTGAAAATGAGTATTCCTCCCAGAATAGTTTCTAAGGTAAAACGCAGGTTCTCCCGTGTAAAACCAGTATGCAGCAGTATGTCTGTAGGAATTGACAAATACTTTTTGCTGACCTTCGGTTTTTAGTTTTAATGCATGAGTCCACTTCTCATTTCCATGCGTCTCCATGTTCAACGGAAGAACAGGAGTAACCAATTGAACTCTTGCCACAATCATAAATAAAAAATTAACACTGGCAAGAGCAATAAACCATGTTCTGCTCTGAGGATGATCAATTAAATACCAAAAAGTAAGAATTCCCAAGGGAATCGCAATAGCAAGCACCCACTGTGCCTGAACATGACCCTTAAACGTAGATAAAAAGAAGAAAATGATAAATCCCCAAACAATAAAATTTAAAGCCCTAGCAAATTCATTCTTTGTATTCTGAGATGAAAAAAAAGCTCTGTAAACTATAGGAAAAGTCATCCCAACAATCGCGATGACATTCACAAAATGCAGCAAGGTATGTTCAAACTTATACACCCTATTTCCCCGTTCTACCAAATGGTATTTAATCGAAGGGAAATCATTTGCCCAAAGCCAATACAGATGAGGAGTATATAAGATAAATGCTAACAACGAACTAAGCCATAACTTAGGATCTCTAATTAATTTTAAGTTTGATAGAATCACAAAAAATACAATCAAAATCCCTTGATACTTACTGTACATCATCCCGGCAATCGACACAGAAAGCAACAGATAACTCAGCACACTTTGATGTTTTAGATATTGCTGATAAGCATATATAAAAATCGCATAAAACAACATCAAAGGAGTGTCAGGAGTGGTGATAAAACCATAGACACTTAGCAAAACCGAAGAGAGAAAAACGATAAGAAACAGCCAAGTATGAGCCTGCTTTTTAGGATGATCTATTGCCTTCCAGACAAATAACAGAGTTGCGCTATAAGAAATTGCCGAAAAAAACCGAACTCCCATTTCACCAGAGAAAAAGAGATCACTAAGATAAATCCAGACAGCCACAGCAGGAGGATGATCAAAAAAACCCCAATCTAGATGCTCTTTATATACCCAGTAGTAAGCCTCATCTGCTAAAAGCTCTGTAACCCCACCCTGAATGATATTGATCACAAATACAATACAAAGAACAGCAAACAATAAGAGATTTGACTTGCTAATATTGTTCATACTCCATTCATTTCAATTAATACGATCCTTTAGATATTTAAACATTTCATCTTGGAGGTATTGACTTTTACCATGCCAACCCCTCTGTGAAAATTTTAGATCATTTGCAAATAAAAACCTCACTACCCCTTATCATCAAATGTGGCATTTGTAATCTCAGACTTTCCCAACAACGATGTATGATAAAAATCTAGTAGCTTTTGTGCCGACGCAAAGGGAGTTGAAATACCCTGTTTTATATGGCTTATCTCTTCCTCTAAAGCACTTGCAATCGCACCATTCTTAAAAAAAGAATCCTTGAGGTTTCGCTCAATAGTAGAAAGCAACCAAAACTTGTTTTGCTCATTTCTTTTGTGATCAAAAAAATGGCAATCCTTGGTAAAGTCAACATACTCTTTAATCATCCCAACTATATCTTCAATCCCCTTTCCCTCTATCGCACTAGCTGTGAGCACTCTTGGTTTCCAACCGCTATCCTTAGGAGGATACAAATGCAACGCCCTCTCAAACGCCAGCTTGGCAACCTTTGCATTTTTAATATTTTTCCCATCCGATTTATTCATCACTATGGCATCTGCCATTTCTATAATTCCACGTTTAATCCCCT
>JABSPP010000381.1 GCA_013214275.1 Flavobacteriaceae bacterium | reverse complement strand
AATGGTTAAGTCAATTACAAGGCAACAATATATTTTTTCTAATTATTGGACTATTTAATTATTCACTTTGGTATAACATTTTACGCTAGACATGGTTTTAGTTTGATAAGAATGACCTTTTTGACTTTGTCTTCTCTGTAAAAAGTTATGTTGCATGTTGCGTTAGGGATAGCAGCGGCATCCTTTTTTGTCCTGTAAGGTAAAAAAGATATAGCGGATAGCCCGACCCGCAGGGGAACGCCCTTATGATGATAAGGGATGCACTTGATGATATTTTACATTCTTTATGTTTGTATAGCGTGAAAAGATTTGGTAATTTTGCAAACGATTTTGAGGAAAAATTTGACTGATTGCGACCTCGAATGCTGAAACAAAATCAGCATAACAAAAATGCTAAAGCAGTGATCATCCCCTTCTTTAGTTAGCCAATCCCATGTTTCCTTGATCTAATTTTTAAAAATAGTTTATGCCGTATTTATTTACTTCTGAGTCTGTTTCGGAGGGACATCCAGACAAGATTGCTGACCAGATTTCTGATGCGTTAATTGATCATTTTTTGGCTTTTGATCCTGAGTCTAAAGTGGCGTGCGAAACCTTGGTAACGACGGGTCAGGTGGTCTTGGCAGGTGAGGTAAAATCGAAAACCTACTTGGATGTACAGAAGATTGCCAGAGATGTGATTAACAAGATTGGATACACCAAGGGCGAGTATATGTTTGACGGAAATTCTTGTGGTGTGTTGTCTGCTATTCATGAACAATCTCCTGATATTAACCAAGGTGTTGATAGAGCTCATAAGGAGGATCAGGGTGCAGGCGATCAAGGAATGATGTTTGGATATGCTACAGACGAGACTGAAAATTACATGCCTTTGGCTCTAGAGCTTTCGCATCGTCTTCTAAAGGAACTGGCTGCCTTGCGCAAAGAGTGCAAGGACATGACTTATTTAAGACCTGATGCTAAATCTCAGGTTACAATTGAATATTCCGACGATAATGTACCGCAACGAATTGATGCGATTGTAGTCTCTACTCAACATGACGATTTTGATGAAAGTGACGCTGTGATGTTGGAAAGGATTCAATCGGATATTGTTCATATTTTAATTCCTCGTGTAGTGGAAAAACTACCAGTTCACATTCAACAATTATTTAATGATGATATTACATATCACATCAATCCAACTGGAATTTTTGTTATTGGAGGTCCGCATGGAGATACTGGATTGACTGGTAGAAAGATTATTGTGGACACTTATGGTGGTAAAGGAGCCCATGGTGGTGGTGCATTCTCTGGAAAAGACCCTTCTAAAGTGGATAGATCTGGTGCTTATGCGACTAGACATATTGCTAAAAACTTGGTTGCTGCAGGTTTGTGCAAAGAAGTATTGGTACAAGTTTCTTATGCTATTGGTGTTGCAAAGCCTACTAGTATCAATGTGGAAACGTATGGAACGTCAACTGTAAACATGACCGATGGGGAAATTAGCAAGGTGGTGGAAACCATTTTTGACATGCGTCCTTATTTTATTGAACAGCGGTTGAAATTAAGGACACCTATTTATTCTGAAACGGCTGCTTATGGTCATATGGGAAGAACCCCAGAGGTTAAGACTGTGACTTTTACCAGTCCTGCGGGTGAAACTGTGTCTCAAGTAGTGGAAACTTTTACTTGGGAGAAGCTGGATTATGTAGATGCGGTAAAAGAGGCTTTTCAATTACAGATGTAGAAAATGTATGTAACATTCCTCGTTGCTCAACCTTTGAGGAATTTTATGTCATTTGTGATCTTCGTTCTTTCATTATTTTTATGTGTTTTCATGCAATTTTATGCTGCAGTTTGTACAATCCCAAACAGTCTAGATCTAAACTAAAAATAAAAGAGGCTAATGCTGCTTAATTAGGAAGGGTGATTATTGCATTGGCTTGTTGGACTGAAATGGCAATTGCCCACAAAAAAAGCCTCTCCAAAAAGAGGCCTTTTTGTATTGCATCTATCTGTTACAAGCTATATCTTACTCTTAGACTTACAAAGCGCGGAAGAATAAAGGTTTCGTTCACATTGAATGTTCCTGAAGTAGCATT
>JABSPP010000380.1 GCA_013214275.1 Flavobacteriaceae bacterium | reverse complement strand
ACTGACGGAGATCTGGTTATCCATACCGATCACCCTAAGGGCAAGATGGTAAAGGTATTATTTGAGCCTAGTGCAAAACTTGTGGATTCTCTTAGTTATGATAGTACTGCTTGGTCTATTCCTTACGCACATGGATTTAAGGCTTTAGCGTCTAAGGTGAAGGTAAGCTCTAGAAAAGATGTACTTAAAAGTACAACATCTAACAATCCTAATCCCAACTCCTATGCATATATATCGAAATGGAATAGCTTGGAAGATGCTACCTTTTTGGCACAAGCATTACATCTTGGAATAAAGGTACGAGTGTCTGAAAAAGATTTTTCTGTAGAAGGTAATTCTTATAAAAAAGGGAGTCTCCTATTTTTGAGGCACGACAACCAAGAAGGTGATTTTGATGATAAACTCATTGCTCTCGCCAATCAATATAAAAGGGAAGTTACACCAGTTAAAACTGGATTTGTAAGCACTGGAAAAGATTTTGGATCGTCGAGTGTCATCCCTGTCAATCGACAAAAAATCGTTTTGCTATCTGGAGAGGGTACCTCTTCGCTAAGTGTAGGTGAAATTTGGCATTTCTTTGAAAAGCAATTAAAATATCCGGTGACCATTATCAACACGGAGCGTTTTAGAAGTATTAATTTGGATGATTACGATGTGCTTGTGATTCCAAATGGATATTACGGCCAAACGTTGAATAAGAATGTATTGAAAAAAGTGAGTGGGTTTGCTCAATCGGGTGGTACTGTAATCGCAATTGGTAATGCCTTAAGAGCTTTTGCTGATCAGGATGGATTTGCCTTAAAGAGTAAGAAAAACAAAACCGAAGAAAAACCTGCGGCAAATTTAACTCCATATGCAGATCAAGAGAGAGAAAATGCAAATTACCTGATTACAGGGGCGGTTTTTAAAAGTAGTGTGGATAGCACCCATCCCATAGCCTTTGGATATGATGCTGAGTATTTCTCTTTAAAGTTGAGAAGTAGCTCTTATAACTATCTACAGAACGGCTATAATGTTGCTTATTTTTCTAATGATGTTAAGAATGTATCTGGGTTTGCTGGGCAAAAAGCCATGAAAAAAATTCCTGAATCTTTATTGATTGGTGAAGAACGTAAGGGACGAGGAAGTATTATTTACTTTGTGGATAATGTGCTTTTTCGCTCGTTTTGGGACCATGGGAAATTATTTTTTGTAAATGCTGTTTTCTTTCGGAATGCTGATGTAATTAGACGTTAACTCTATCAACTTTAAAAATTGCTATGAATGAACTAAAGCTATTTAAAGGATTTGTGCAGTTAGGGACGTTGTTCCTTGTATTCTACCTGTTGAATGTTCATTTACTTTCGGGATATATAAATGTGTGGAACTTCGTTTTTATTCCCATGGGAGTTGATATCTTTAAATTAACCCGTAGATATTTAAAGATCAGAAATAAGCAAACAGAGATAGGGTATGTTGCTCTTAAAAAGGCTGGTTTAGATTTTTCTGATTTTTTACCTTATGTTTCTGTAGTCATTATTGCGATTTATTTCCAATGGGATTTGATCGGTTTTGTTATTCTTATTACCGTTATTGGTGCTTATTTGCAGTACTACGTTAAAAAAGAACACTTGTATTATTTTACACATTGGGGAATAGAATATCTTTCTGAAAAAGCGAACGATATTTTTGCTAAAAATATTATTTCGTTTGATCTACAGCCTAATGTGCTTAAAATCGTATATCTAAAAGATGAAGATATGGATGAAAACGATGAGGATAATTTGAACGATTTATGGATTCGGAGATGTGATTTGAGCTATCCGAAGAGCTGGACAGCTTTTGAACAAATGGCTCGTAATTTTGCATTATCTTGTGAGAAAACTCAGGATAAAAAGCTAAATTAGGGGTTTTCCTTGACATGCACATGAAACTTTCGCAACAACTTGCTCATCGTTTTAGGGAGGTAATTTTTGATGGTACTTGGATTGCTGGCACTAATTATCTAGACCAGCTACAAAATCTTACATGGCATCAGGCCACTACAAAAGTTGAGGATTACAACACCATTGCTCTGTTAACTTTTCACATTGATTATTACATAGA
>JABSPP010000038.1 GCA_013214275.1 Flavobacteriaceae bacterium | reverse complement strand
TATTTGTATGATATTGATGGAAAGATAAACACTTAACTTTGGTTTAGATAGTACAAACATAAGGGCTAACGCAACATCAAAAGGAACTTAGCGATCCAATAACAAAGGAAAGAAGATTTTTTTTTCAGATCGTTGTCCATAGTTAGAAATCATTCAAAAAAAGTAACGCACGAGCTTCCCTTTCCGATCGCTATTTCTGGCTTACTTTTTTAATAATTTTTTCTGATATCTTCCCTGAACAATATCGGTAATAATCAAAATACCAATCACAAAATAAAAGGTTGTTTTACTCATTGGAACAATTTCATTTCCAAAAAGTTGGAGATGAGCTAAATGCCCACCTTCTGTAACTAGCATGATTCCTACAATAAAAAGAATAAAGAGGCCTAAGACCTCATACATCCTGTTCTTGGCTAGGAAAACAGAGATTCTGTCAGCTAAAAAGAGCATAAGCAAACCACTAATAACAATTGCAATGGCCATCACAATAAAAGCAGTTGTGGCATTTTCAATCTCATTGGTTAGTCCAATGGCTGCTAAGATAGAGTCAAAGGAAAATACCAAATTCATCAATACAATACTTGCAATTACAGCATTGGAAGACTTTAGGTTTTTTGTTGCTTCTCTTCATCGGAGGAGAAGTCCTCAGTAGTAATCATATGCCATATTTCCTTAATTGCAGTATAAATAATAAACCCTCCACCCAGTAAAACTATAATACTATGACCATTAAATGCAAATGATGCTATATTTCCTATTTCACCAGTTAAGAATGAAAAGGGTTCTTGAAAAAAATCAATGATAGAGACCAGCACAAATAGCAAAACAATTCTTAAGGCAATGGCAATAGTAATTCCTACTTTCCGCACTCTTTTCTGATCATCAACAGCAGCTTTTTTTGATTCTAGAGAGATGTATAAAAGGTTGTCAAAGCCCAAGACAGCCTGTAAAAGAATAAGCATTAATAATGTAAAGATAATTCCTGCCATGAGAGATTTATTTTTAATGATATAGCAAATTCAAAGATATTTAAAAGTTGATAAGTCAAGGGAATAGACTTTTAGTTTTTTCAAACAAATATTTGTTGACAACAGGAATGAAGACCTGTTTTCGTCTCCCGTGTGCCATTTATAAATGTGTTTTTAGAATTTGAACACTTACAAAAGCAATTAGGATAGCGGTGATTCTTTTTAATAGAATTGGAGAGAAAAAACGATGGCTTAAACGACTCCCAATCTGGCCTCCAAGAAAAACAGTGATTAACAAAATCAAAGTCAGCCACCAATCAATTTCAAAATTTGGATTAAAATATTGTCCGGCTAGCCCACTTACTGAGTTCACAAGAATAAACAAACTCGCTGTCGCTGCAATTTTTTTTGGAAAATCCCAATGGGTAAAATGAAGTAATGGAGCCAGAAAAATCCCACCACCAATCCCAACCATTCCAGAAAAAAAACCAATAACTCCTCCATAGCTAACATTTTTAATAATAGAAGTTTTTTTAATGTCGCTCTTTTGACGAACAACATGCTTTGATATCCACATCAAAACAGATGCAAATAGCAATGTAAATCCCAAGAGGATAAAAAAAAGAGATTCACTAATTTTTAAAAATCCCCCTAAAAATGAAAGAGGAACACTAAAAAAAACAAGTGGCAGAACTTTTTTCCAGCGGTATATTCCCCTTCTATAGCATAAAAAAACATTTCCTGTAACCACAGCGATATTGCAAAGTAGGGCTGTAGATCGTATTTGAGTGTAGGCAATTCCTGAGAGTACTAAAACTGCTAAATAGCCAGAACCACCTCCAAAGCCTACGGATGAGTATAAGACTGCAATCACAAAGAAAAGGAGTATCAATAACCAATACGAGCTTACAATTCCAGAAAATACCTCAAAATACATAGACTCAAAAGTACATGAAAAAAGGGGCTACTTGCTATATCATTATAAAAAAAAGGTTACTTTTATTGAGCAGCCAAAAAATATCAACAATGTCATTACAAATTCGTTCTTTAGAAGCATATCAAAAAGCATATCAGGAAAGTATAGAGTGCCCTGCCGATTTTTGGGCTTCCATCGCCGAACAGTTTGTTTGGAGAAAAAAATGGGATAAAGTACTGGATTACGATTGGTTAAAACCCACAACACAGTGGTTTTTGGGAGCGCAGTTAAATATTACTGAAAACTGCTTAGATCGACATTTAGTAACGCGACCAGATCAAACAGCCATTGTGTGGGAGCCTAACGATCCTAACGAACCATCCCAACAGATCAGTTACAAAGAATTACACAGTCAGGTTTGCTCCTTTGCAAATGTATTAAAGAATAATGGAGTCCAAAAGGGAGATCGCGTATGCCTATACATGCCCATGGTTGCTGAGTTGGCAGTTGCCGTATTGGCATGTGCGAGGATAGGAGCAGTACATTCTGTTGTTTTTGCTGGATTTTCGTCATCAGCATTGGCAGTAAGGATCAATGATGCCCAATGTAAAGTGTTGTTAACTGCCGATGGTGGCTTTAGAGGTCATAAGATCACGCCTTTGAAAGACATCGCAGATGAAGCATTAAAAACGTGTCCAAGTATCCAAAAAGTCATTGTATATCAGCGAACACGTCAAAACATCACATGGAATCCGAGCTTGGATGTGTGGTGGCATGAAGAACTTCAAAAAGTCAACAATCATTGTCCAGCAGAGCCGATGGACGCAGAAGACATGCTGTTTATTCTTTACACCTCGGGCTCTACAGGGAAACCCAAAGGTATGGTACATACCTGCGGAGGATATATGGTCTATACTGCTTACTCGTTCCAAAACGTTTTTCAGTATCAAGAAGGTGATATGTATTGGTGCACTGCTGATATTGGATGGATTACAGGGCACAGTTATATCGTCTATGGGCCTTTATTATCGGGAGCTACCACGCTAATGTTTGAAGGAGTTCCCAGCTATCATGATTTTGGGAGGTTCTGGGAAATATGTGAAAAACACAAGGTAAACCAGTTCTACACAGCCCCAACAGCTATTAGAGCATTGGCAAAATACCCTGTAGAATTGGTCACAAAATACGACCTCTCAAACCTCAAGGTATTGGGTACAGTAGGAGAACCCATTAATGAAGAAGCGTGGCATTGGTATGATCAACACGTAGGAAAACACAGATGCCCTATTGTAGATACTTGGTGGCAGACAGAAACGGGAGGGATAATGATTTCCTCTCTGGCGGGCATTACTGCCGATAAACCAACTTTTGCAACACACCCACTACCTGGAATTCAACCGGTATTGCTAGACCAACAGGGCAATGAGATTACCGCAACCAAGGCAGAGGGGATTTTAGCCATTAAACACCCGTGGCCTTCACTGGCAAGAACAATTTACGGAGATCATAAGCGCTACAAAGATGTTTACTTTGCTGCCTATCCAACATATTATTTTCCTGGTGATGGTGCTTTAAGAGATGCCGGTGGGAACTATCGTATTACTGGTAGGGTAGATGATGTGGTGATTGTCTCTGGACATAACCTAGGAACAGCTCCCATAGAAAATGCCGTGAACGAGCATGAAAAAGTCGTAGAAAGTGCTGTTGTAGGATTTCCTCATGAGGTGAAAGGAAACGCTCTTTATGCTTACGTGACAACCTACGATGACGTAGTGCCTAGTGCAGATTTAACCCAAGAAATCAAAGAGATCGTCTCAAAGACTATCGGTCCAATTGCAAAACCTGATAAGATTCAGTTTGTAAAGGGATTGCCCAAAACAAGATCGGGTAAGATCATGAGAAGAATCCTTCGTAAAATTGCTGCCAAGGACACGTCAAACCTTGGTGACGTCTCTACCTTACTCAATCCAGAAGTGGTTCAGGATATCATCAATCATTCGCTTTAAAAGGGAGCAGCGCTTTACCAGATTAGAATTCTACTAGATGAAGCCCTTCTCTCTAGCGATGAGAACCAATTCTTTATCATCTGGGCTTTCTATGCCAAATATCTGCTTGAGGTGTCGCTTTCGTTTTTGAATGCCAGGAATAGAAAGGCAGACAATATCAGACATATCTCTCATTTTGGTTCCTATAGATAGCTCGTATAAGATTTTTCTATCGGTTAGGTCCAAAAGCATATCGCTAGACACCTGTCTGCGCAATAACTTCATCACAGTTTTACTGTAGTAAGGAGGATCGTTGATGACGTGGTCTATTGCTAAAACAAGTTCTTTAGGAGCAACGTCGTTCTTGATTAAAAAACCATCAGGATTGATGTTTTTAAAGATGCTATGAATGCGATAGTTGTCGTTAAAGGTGGTAGAAATAATGATCTTTGCCTCAGGGATGAGTTCGTTGATTTTTAGACCAAGATCTTCGCCAGAAAGAATTTTTCGATCCTTAGAAGGAGGAAGGCTAATATCTAGAAAGACAATGTCTAGAGAAATTTGATTGTTTGAAAACTTATAGATCTGCTCTATGGCACTGTCACAATCATGACAGACCTTAATATCAAAGGAAATGGTTTTGTGTTGTCTTTCATAAAATAAGAAGGCGCTTTTGTAGGCTTCAGAGATTAAAGGGTGATCATCAATAATTAGGGCGTTGTAGTGTTTTTGTTCTTGGGACATGTTAAAGGGATTTTAATAACAATTTGTATTCCCTTGTTCACAGCAGATGTTATTTCTAAACTCCCATGCAATTTTTCGATTCGTGATTTCATATTTTTAAGTCCAATTCCTTTTTTAGATTTTTGTGGGTTAAATCCAACACCATCATCCTGTATCGTTACCAAAAGATCTTCCTCTACAATTGAGAAGTCTAAGATAACATTTTTTGCCTTAGCATGTTTTATGGTATTCTGTAGTGTTTCCTGAATGATGCGGTAGATGTTTACCTTAACCAGTTCATCTAGGGTTTTCCAAGGAATATCCTGATTGATGTCCAAGCGAAACTGAAACCCTCCAATAGCACTTTTAGCTACCAGAAGTTCTTTTACAATGGTGACAAAGTTTACACTTGCACTTGCAAAATTATCGTTTAACTTATGCGACACATCGCGTATTTCCTTTTCTATATCTTGAAGCTCTTCTAGGAAAGCTTCGTGTTGTTCTTGTATTTGCTTCTCTGTTTTTAGTTCTAGAAACCCGAGTCCAACACGAGTTCCAAACAGACGCCCTAGGATGCCATCGTGCAGCTCTTGAGAAATCCGATTGCGCTCACGTGTTTTCTCTTCCTCTAGAGCAGCTTGCTGCTTTAGGGTAAGTAGATATACCTGCTCGTTGGCTTTTTGTTGTTCTGTTTCTAAAAATAGTTTTTCATTTTTGGCGCGTTGTATCTTTAAGAAATATAACAAAGAAAGGATAAGCAGCAAGGCAGCACTTGCACTAAAAATCCAGATGCGTTGCTGTGTGAGGGATTTGTTGGTTTCTAGAATCTCATCTGTTTGAAACTCAATACGCGTAAATTTATTTACGTTTTTGCGTTCTGCGTTGTTAAGGCTGTCACTAAAATTAGAATACAGATGGAGGTATTTATGTGCTTTGTGGGGCTGTAGGTCTGCAAGCTGTTTTAAAGTTGTTAAATAGTCCCTACCGTTTTTTATTTTTTTGGCCAATGCATTGGCCTCACTAGCATATTGTACAGATTTTATGGTGTCTTTGATATATTCATAATATTCTGAAAGTCTGATTTTACTCATAACAACGCCAGCCTTATTGTTCATACTATCTCTTATCACTAAACTCCTGAACAAATCTTTTTTAACATGCGTGGTATCCTTGAGTTGTAACCGTGAAAATGCGCGGTTATCAATAATTCTTGCATAACGCTCAATATCGTTATTTTCTGATAAGGCTTTGTTAAAATACTCAATGGCTTTTATAAAGTTTCCTTTTTTTAGTTGGACGATTCCTTTATTGTTTAAAATTGACACATATTTATTGCTATTATTATTTTTCATTTCTTTTGCATATTCTAAAGCTTGGTCATAATAACTTAAAGCTTGATCATATTCCTTAATGTCTATTTGTAAGATACCTAAAGAATTATATGAATCTGATAAATACTCGTAATCTTTGAGCTGTTCAAATTTCTTGATGGCTTTAAAGAGCAAGACTTCACTGCCAGTATAGTCCCGATATTGTCCTTTGATAAATGCCATGGCATATAAGGCTCTTGCTGTCTGATACTCTTTTTTCAGCTTGGAGAAATAATCGAGCGCAATATTGTAATGGTAAAACGATTTTTCGTAAGACTCAATATTACCGTAATACATTGCATAACTCCAGTGTGCATTAGCAATGATAAAAGAGTCTTGTCTCTTTAAAGCCAAGTGAAGGGTCTCTTGATTAGCGTTAAAGAAACTAATGCTATCCTTTAATTGACCAAATTGATAAGCAACCTCATCTAATTGGGCGAGCGGTATGCTATCCTCAGGCATGCTTTTAAGTTTTTGATGAGCCTTGTTTAAGTATTGAAGTTTAAGATCGTTGGATAAGCTTGTTGTGCAGGAATGCTTTATCCAGACGACAACACTATCGCGCTTAAGCTGAACTTGCTGCGGATTAGGATGGGATTTTTGACAGGAGTAAAGTACGATACATAAAAGGATAGTGCTTATAATGGATAGTGTCTTCAAGGGAATTGGCTTCAAAAAAACAAAGCTACTAAAAAAGCCCTTAGTTTTACACCAAGGGCTGAATTTACGATTGTTTGATGGATTTATCCATCTCCATTCCCTGCTCTGCCACTGTTACCATTATTAGCATCATGTTCATCACCAGTATCATAAGCAGCATTGGTGTTTTCAATGGAATCCATGATCATTTGATCATCGGAGTTGATAAGATCTGTACATGAGGTCATGAACAAAGAGAATACAATCATTAACATGACAATTTTTAAAGTTTTCATAACATTAAATTTTAAGGCCTGCCTATCGTGCTGTTTTTCAATTTTTATGCCTGATGAGGCAGACAAGTTTGACAATTATTTTTTTGCCGTAACAACGGCGGTTCTGTTGGAACAAATTCTTAGAGGTTCATTTTTGGGCATAGTTGGTGCCGTCAGTGAATTCTAATAAGACTCATTTCAACGATGTCTGCTGCAGGCAGACCAACCGAATTTCTGTGTGAGAGGCCTGTTAGGCGCCTATCATATCATTGTATAACTCCTGTGGCCTTTAGGATACAGATGACCTAGAAATTCTCAATTGTGCACAATGGAAGCGTTAGCAATTTTTAATAACGCTGGCTAATTTTATCAGCTATATTACAACGAATATAGGATGATGACAATCTTGTTTTTGTAAACAGCATTCCTCAATGAGGGATCGCTGCTTTTCAGTTAGGTAAATTTTACATTGGATGGCAATTTTAAAGGGTTCTTTCATAGCTTAAATACTCTTTTAAATATACGAAAAATGTACCAATTATCCAACTTTTTTACCATTTTTTTAACCCTTTTTTTTGGTGTTTCATATCAATTTTTCCCAAGCTATATCTGGCTTTGTACAATTTTTAGGCCAAAAAAAATGACATCGTTACTCGATGCCATTTTTAGATATTTTTAAGAGTCTTTTCACTCATTTTCACACTCTAAATCAGGCACCTTTGGAACGCTTTTTACAAAAATTGTGAAGACTTCCATCTTCGCAACACTATTTTGTTTTTTACGATTTATTTCCATTTTTAATGATGTGTTATTTATTGTATTACCTGAACCATATGCCAGGGTTTTAATTCGGGGACAAAAGTGAAAACTATTTTTGAATTATGCAAATAAAATTTCAATTTAATTTACTGATAATCAATATTTTAATTTAATTTTTTCATAGGATATCCCTGTCCGTGAATTCACAGAAATAGTGATGCTGATGCAATTTTTTGATGATCAATTGCTTACTACTCAATTCCCTGTATGTTTCATTTAGTTACTATTCATCAATATTTTTTTTAAAAAAAATTAAAAAAGGTGCTCAAATCTCTTGAGTACCTTGTATGATATTTCCATTTTTAATTGGTTTTGATCAATTTTGTTTTAAAAACTCATACAAAGTACCCATCATTGGTAAGATCAACCGTGTGCTTTTGACCAATGGATAGAGAGCAATACCATGATTGATATTCATATTATATGTTTTTAATATGCTCATTAAGGGGGCAAATATAGACGAATTATAGATTTTTGGCTTTAAATGATAAAAAAGTATGCCTTTGTGTTACTTTTTGTATGTGTAAATGATACCTAGAGTATAGAAATCTAAAATATCTTTGACGTGAGTATTTAACATACTTCTAGTATGAGAACAATAACAGTTAGTTTATAGTTAATAGGGGAACTTTGTATGAATAAGAAGTTTGAGGTCTTTGAAGAGCAGCCAGCCACTCTCATACTATTCTAGGGTTGTGAACTTTCCAAAAGGCTCTCAAAGATTGTAGCTGTCATATCATCAAATTCAGATGAAAGTTTTGGTGAAAACGCCTTGATTCAAGGCGTTTTTTTATGTTTATTGGGTTGCACTTTGGGACATGTTGAATTCTATAAACTAAATTATTTAAAATTTGAATTCTCTCATTAGGTACTGCTCACATCTTATTTCTAGATTTTTTATTTTTTAACTTCAAAAACATAGGTCATTATCACCTTCTCATCGATCATTAGGTGTACATCATAAAAACCGCGATAAAGAAATTTGTGATCAAATCGTATGTTCTTTTGATCTACTACTAAATTTTTAGGGACTATCAGGTTATGTTCTCTTTTGGTGCTAATCATAAGATGTACTTGGTCAATAGCTGCGGGTTCTAAGGGTTGTATGTGAAAAGGAATGCGTTCTTTTTTGGTCACAGTGTGGAACATTTTTTTTGGTATCCTATTTAGTGTCTTATATTGAAAAGCTGCACCATACACCAGAGGTTCTTCTAAAAAACTGTCGAAAGTTGTGTTGTTATTCTGTAATAATGTCCATTTTAAATTTTCTGGAAAATGATTTTTGATAAACAGTTCAGGTTGGGTGAGAAAATATCCTTTTTGGAGTTCAACATCTAACTTGTGGGTGTTTGGATTGGTTATTCCACTTGCCCAGGTAGGATCACATACGTACCATTTATTATTCAACAGTACGGCATTCCATGAGTGGTTGGGTTGGGCTAACTGTTGAGTGTTGAGACCTGCGGTTCTCCCAAATCCATCGATTATTTTACATTGTAAATTTATATGGGCACACATTTCCTTGAGTAGGTAGGCATATCCTGTACAGATTGTTTTTTTCTTTTTCAGTAGCTTTGAGAGGTTTTTTTTTAGAATATACCTGTTCCACTTTTGCAATTTTTCAGCGTTGTTTTTGAACTGTTTTCTTTTGCGTTTATTTTTTTCATATACCGAATGGTCATTACTAGTATTGGTGGTTATCCACATAAAGATAGATCGCAGCTTTTCTACGTCAGTTTCTAGATCTTTGGTGAGTAGAAACGACAGTTTTGGAATACTTTTTAAGGTTGCTCCTAGGTGAGAAGCTGCGATACTATCTGCTTTGTGAAAGCTGATGTGTTTAAAATCTTCAGCTTGCGATGCTACTTTAAGCGAGATGATTAGAAAAAGTCGCAATACACTTCTTCTCATCCTTTTTTCTTCTTTTTCTTAAACAACGATTTCTTGGACTTAAATAATTGTTCTACTTGAACTTCACCTAAAAC
>JABSPP010000379.1 GCA_013214275.1 Flavobacteriaceae bacterium | reverse complement strand
TTCTTGTAATCTTAGCATCGGAGAGCTGATGGCAAAACCAACTTCTGCATTGGCTAGCTCGGTATAATTTTCTTCTGCAGATGTATATCCAAAAGGAAACCAATACGGTGATTCTTCTGATAAGGGTTCTTCTAAGCCATCCAACGTATTCGCTGCTTGACTTGCTTTGAATTCATATGGATTATCGCTCACAAAATTGGGACTTGTATTTTTTCGACCGTTGTAAACAGACTTTAAAGCTCCTATTTCGATCTTATTAACTACAATTTCATCATTGGTTTTATAGACAAGCTGATTCCCATCTTTGTCCTTGTCTGCATTGAGTTCTGTAGATTTTGAAACCAATTCTTCACTTGACTTACGCGCGATTTCAAATAGAATATGCACTTGATCTGAAATGGCAGCTCGCTTGTCTACCTGCAGAATTTCTCTGTAGTAAAAGTCGAGATGTCTTTTGGTGAGTTTATTGAACCTCTTTTTTGAAAATTCTAAGAGTTGCAAAAAGCAAACGAATAAGGTTAAATGTGGAGTTAAGTTTTGCTCCTCTTTACAGGTAGAAAGGGTTTGGTCTATTTGCTCTTTTAACTTTTGATAGTCTTTTAGTGTTCTGGACGTAATGTCTTTTTCTTCTGGATTGAACTCGGTAAAAAAACGTTGCCAATCATCTATATGATTTTGGTCGTCGTCAGTTGCGAAGAAGTTTACGTGCTCTGCAAACTTGTAGGCAAACAACAACCAGTCTTCGGTGGTAAAATCGTGCAAATCGAAGGTAGCAGGATCCAATGCCTCTAGAAATCTCTGAGGCTGTCCAGTTCCACTTCGTTTTAATATTTTGTCGAATTCTTTACTCATTGTATTTTTTAGTTAAGGTCAGTTCCCTCTTCTTTGTAGAATGGGAAAACCATATTTTTTCTGGAGTTGGTAGCACGTATTTTGTAATCAAGATGAATCATTAATACACCTTCTAATGGATCGGTTTCTGAAATGTCAATTCTGATCACATCAATGCGAGGTTCGTGATAGAGAATGGCTGTCTTGATCAACTCAATTACATAGGTAATGAGTGTTCTTGTAAGCCCTTCAAAGAGCAGTTCATCCAAGTTGCAACCGTATTCTGGTACCATCACGCGTTCTCCTAATCTTGTAGATAACAAGATGTTGAGACTACTTTCTATGTCTTCTTCATCTGAGATCATTTTGGCATCTTTCTGATCCAACCGAAACTCTGGTGGAAAACTCCATCCTGTTCCTAAAAAAGGGATTCTACTACTCATTATCTTTTTTTTGGCTTTTGGTCTTTAACTTCTGACTTTATTTATCCTATCAATACTGTGGGGTCTCCTGCAACGATGGTTCCTCCGTGTGCTGTGGAATCTCCCATTCTTGCTGCAGGCATTCCTCCGATTAATACGGTTCCAGATCCAGCGATGATTGAGTCTGGCGGTCCCACACATACAGCCATATCGCCCATTCTAGCTGCGGGCATTCCACCAATCAGCACCGTGGGGTCTCCTGCTGGCAATATGGGTCCTCCTACGTGAGGTACACTTCCTGTGACCATTGGGCAGACGTGCATGTCTGTTACTCGTGCTGCGGGTTGTCCCATGATTAATTAATTTGAACTAAAGATCCTTTTAAAACTGCCACTGCACTCGTAGAAACCTCAGCACCTGCTGATCCTTCTGCTTTGAAATTCGCATTGGCTGCAATACTCACATTGGTTCCTTCAATTTTCACATCGCCAGAGGCAGTCATATTGATATTGCCGTTACTTTTAAGGATAATGCCTTCACTGCAGATGGTGATTTCATTTTTATTATCTTTAAAGATAATAACTCCTTTTTTGTCATCTAAAGTAATCACTCGTTTCCCAGGTGTTGAAATCTTAATGGTGCTATTTTTATCGTTGAACATCACTGCCATTCCACTCCGTGTTACCAGTCCCTTTTCATGATTGTCATCTAATGCAGTGATGGGCGATGGTTTGAAACTACTATGTAGCATCCCAAGAATAACCGCATCATTAGGGGCGTCATTAATAAATCCGATGATTACTTCATCACCAATTTCTGGTCGAAATACAAAACCTCTCAAATCTC
>JABSPP010000378.1 GCA_013214275.1 Flavobacteriaceae bacterium | reverse complement strand
ATTTAGATAAGAGCAATTTAGAGATAATTAAATTTAATTCAAACCAAAAAAGAACCATTTTGCAACTATTTTATCACAAAAGATCTTGATTAGATATTATCTAAGAACTACGCTTTGAGCTAAAATGCTTCACCTAATAGATGAAATTCGGGGTTTGAGTTAAGTTGTTTCAATCAGAATAAACTTAAACAAAAACCCCCGAGGTTTAAATTGCCAAAGAAAAAGAAAAAGCCCAGAACTTCTCGTAAAGATTGTCGTAGAAAAATCAAAAGTCTAGATACCACGAATGAATGTTTAAGTTCTCGTGCCGGTTTAGCTCCGTATGTAAATTTTCTTCATGGCAGCAGGTTGGCCGATGAACTTGAATATATCCTTTCTCACTTACGCAAATCAAGTAAAGGTATCCCACTGAGTGATGCCTTTTTTCAGTTATTACTTTTCTTTGCCGATGGTACATTTCAACATCTCAACGGTTTCGATAAGTTGAAAGATAATGAAGCCTGGCAAAAGCTCCACGGTTGTAAAGAAACTCTCAATACGGCTCAGCTCCAAAGACTTCTTGATAAAGTGACACCCTACGAAATTAACTTACTTCGGCCGCTTATTCGCCGGATTTTTCTTAGTGCGCTTAAAGCTTCCAAGCCTTCACAAGTGATCCTTTTTCTTGATTCCTGTGTTTACGTTAATGACGATGCCAAATGTCGTGGTGGAGTAAAACCCACTTACAAGAAAAAGAAAGGCTATCATCCAATCAATTTAATTTGGGAAGGTCTTTATGTAGATACCGTTTTTCAAAGAGGTGATTACTCAACAAATCATGATGATGTTGCCATCTCAATGCTCAAAGAGGCTGTTCCCCTTATCCGCGAAGCTCTTGGAGAAGATATTCCCATCATTGTTCGCATGGACAGTGGCTATTACGACCAAAAAATATTTAAAGTATGTGAAGATCTATCAATCCATTTTGTTTGTGCTGGAAAACGTTACTCAGATCATAAACATCTCGAAGAAAAAGCTCTCCATGACTTTGATGGCATCTATGCAAACAATGACAGTTGTTGGCATTACTACCGATTCGAAGAACGCCGGGCGGACTGGGATGCCGATATGAAATACCGAGCCTTATTTCTACGCGCAACTAAGGAAGATGGCGAAGCTCTTTTGGGATTGGACTCACGGATAATTTTAACAAATATTGGCAAAGAACAATGCTCTGATCAAGACATCATAAACTACGATCATTCTCGTGGATTAGATGAGCTTACTCATAGAGCAGCTAAAGAATTCTCCGATGAGAAGATGCCTTGTCTCGATTATTGCGCCAATGCATTCTGGTATACTCTTTCAATCATAGCCTTTAATCTGTTTCAGATTTTCAAAAGAAATATTGCCTGCTTTCCGTACAATGCCTATCCAAATACCATTAGAAGAAAACTCTTTGATCTGGCAGGAAAAATTGTCGGAGGAGCAAGGTCTCTAAAATTAAGAGTTTCAAAATGGAAAATGGCTGAACTGAAATTACTCGATATATGGCAAAAATCACTTATACCCTGGGTGATAGACTGATACAAGCATAAAATTCAAGATTGAGCAAGGTTCTTTTCAAAAAGCGCCTTATAACCTCGTGCCTAAAAACGGTCAGTTTGAGCCGTATTGCTATCAAGTAAGCCATCAAAAAATAGCAATCTTGATTCTAAAATCAAAAAAAGGAAAAAAGGAAGCGAAAACCGGAAAGTCCATCAAGGAGTTGACAGTAAAAAATCAGCTATGCGCATAAAATAACTTTTCTGAAAAAGAATCGTATGATTTAGAACTAATAGACAGATTGTTATTTGTCGA
Organism: Flavobacteriaceae bacterium; assembly: GCA_013214275.1. Lineage (GTDB taxonomy): Bacteria > Bacteroidota > Bacteroidia > Flavobacteriales > Flavobacteriaceae > Polaribacter. The sequence continues at coordinate 266 of JABSPP010000378.1, read as the reverse complement.
TGTTTCTCGAATTGGACTGTAGCTTTCTGGTAAAAACAGCTCCTCACAGTTGCGGGTAACAAAAGTTTTTCCCGAGACAGCAAGTTCGCTTGAGTCAAAGAGCTTGTAAACATCTTTATGGGTTAAGAGCTTTGAGAGTAAAGCATTGAACTCTTTGTTGGTCATGAGTTTATTGGAATTTCCAAACCTGTCAGGGAAAAAGTTCAGGTTCTCTTTTTGAACTAAGTCGATTGGAACCGATACTGCAGTAAAGCGCAGTTTTATGG
>JABSPP010000377.1 GCA_013214275.1 Flavobacteriaceae bacterium | reverse complement strand
AGGAAATGGAACTCTTCAAAGATTTGGTAAAAATAACACACGATATTATCGACGAGGCGTTCTCCGAGAAAGTATCTGTACACTCACATCTGCTTTAGACTCCAGAATCAAACATCTTGTTACTTGGGCTTCTGTTTGCACTTTGGACAGGAGTATATTTAAAGAAGGTGCGGAGCTGGATGATTGGAAACTAAACGGTACTTTCTATGTGGTCAATGGTAGAACGAAGCAGCAAATGCCGCATTATATCCAATTTTACAACGACTACATAAGCAATAGAGAACGTCTGGATATTTGAAAAGGCTGCTCGTAAAATGGTGATCCCACATCTAATCATTCACAGTGATAGTGATGATGCTGTACCATTTTCTCATGCAGAAAATCTACATACGTGGAATCCAAGTAGTCAATTGGTGAAGATCCAAAACTCCAATCATGTATTTGGAGGAAAACATCCTTGGAAAGAAGACATCTTACCGAAAGATTTTAAGGAAGTTTTAAAAGAAACATTCTCATTTATAGAGGACTCATATTGAATTTCTAAGCTCTTAAAATGGTGATAATTCAACCACATTTCAACCATTTAAAAGTGACATATGTGGTCTGTCGGCAACTCATTTTGGTCGAAAAAACAAAGGTGGAGATACATTCAAAATTAAAAAAGCCGCACTTTTAGTGCGGCTTTTTTAATTGCAAGAAGATAGTCAAGATGTTAATTATCAAAGTTTTAAATCTAAGTAATTGATTTATTCTACAAACTCTTCAAAAGTTTTTAGTTGAAGTTCATCTTTAAACCTAGCTTTTCTTCTGAGTTTTTCATACATTTCTTTTGCTTTTTCAAATCGCTCTTCAATCACAGCAAGGCTTTCCAGTTCTGCATTTGATGGTTTATCATAACTATCAGCAATCTTACTGTAAAGATCTGCCATTTTTTCTCTCAGTTGAGGCTCTTCAGATCCTACATAATTGTCTCCTGTGGTAATCACCAAGGTTTTTTTGAGTTCATTTAATCGTTGGATTAATTTTTTCTTGTTTAACTCAGTAGCTTTTGCCGAGATAGCATCCAACTCATACACCATGTAGGCCAGCTCTTGGGTCATATCATACATTTTCATTGTTGTTTGATGTTTCTGTTTTCTCTCTGCCTCGCTTAACAATGATGTTGAATCGTAAATAACCTCTATAAGATGTTCGTAGGTGTCTCGCCCTTTCTTAAGGACTACTTTGTAAGTCCCAGCTTCTACTCGCGGCGAAGTAAACCCACAAAAACTAAATGTTTTCCCTTTGGCAACTTTAGGTTGCTTCATAGAATACATCCAATTAACAATATTAATTCCTTTGGATTTTCCAGGCGATAGACTGTTGATAACATGTCCATTCATATCCTGGACTTCCATGGTCATCTTCCCAAAAGTGTGACGCTTTTTAAGGTAATATTTAATCTGAGCAGACCTGTTTGGATTCCCTCCAACAAACTGAGTTTCTATACCAAAACTGTCAGAAAAGGCTCCCTCTTCCCACATCACTGTTGGCTCATTTTTAAAGAAATGTACTTTTTTGTCCATCACCTTATCACTCAATTCTCTCAATGGAGAAATATCATCGATAATAATCACACCTCTCCCGTGTGTACCCATCACTAAATCATTGGTTTGCTTTTGTAAGTCAATAAAATGGACTGCTACAGCTGGCATATTATTAGTAAACTTATACCATTTCTCACCACCATCTATAGTGATATACAAACCAAATTCTGTTCCTAGAAACAGCAGGTTGGGATTCTCATAATCTTCTTGAATATTTCGTACAAACCCAACAACGTCATAAGAAATAATATTCTTCCAAGTCTTTCCAAAATCTGTTGTCTTATAAGCATAAGGTGTCATATCATTCATCGTATGACCATCAAAAACAGCATAGGCAGTACCTTTGTCAAAATTACTCGCCTCTATATGATACACCCAAGTATTTGCTGGTAATCCAGAAATATTCATAGTAGTATTTGTCCAATTTTTACCTCCATCCGTAGTTATTTGCACATTACCATCATCTGTACCAACCCAAATTATATTTTCGTCTAAAGATGATTCAGCAATGACAAAAATGGT
>JABSPP010000376.1 GCA_013214275.1 Flavobacteriaceae bacterium | reverse complement strand
AAAAAAATACAGTAACGATTCGGTATAGAGATACCATGCAGCAACAAAGGGTAGACATTAAAGGCTTACAAAAAATCATCAAACAGGAAACAGATATTCGCTCTTGGCTTATGAAAGTAAATCAATAGTGGGAGTCTTACAATTGAAACCCTATACCCACACCTGCTCTAGGAACAATTATAGGTGAATCATTGCCAAACAGATTTCTCCCCATTCCTCCGTAAATGTCAACCGTAAACCCACCAGAAGAGATGTATTTGTAGCCTAGAGCTAAACCCAATGCTCCATCTGAATACTCAGTAATGATTCCATGAGTCTCATCAGTCCCTAGGTTGTAGGCAAAGAATAATTCACCAAAAAAATTCCATACATTTTGAGGAGAAAAGTAATGCCTCACAAAAGCTGTGTACATGCGATCTTCATTGTATCTAAAGTCAGAGTTTTTTCCCTCAAAATTAAACAACCCAGAAATACCTATCGAGGTTTGTTCTGTCGCGTAGTGCTCGTAAGAAATAGATAGAGTTTTTAGGGCTAAAGCATCAGTAATAGTCACTTTAACCTCTTCTTGTGCAAAGCACATGCAGGGAGCAAATGTCAAAACAAAAAGCACTATTTTTTTCATCTGATTTACGATTGATATTTTACAATGGAATTCTTACATAAATCATTTTCTCTAAAAACGATAGCCAAGTGAAACCCCAATTCTTCCCGCAACTGGTATCAAGTCATTTTCATTATTGAATAAATTTCTTCCAACACCACCAAATACTTCAGCTGTAAATCCGTTTTTTGTTACCCACTTCCCTCCAACAGAAATACCTAAAGAGAAGTCAGTTTCTGTAGTTATTGAGGACGTATCATCATAATAATCATAGTAATTGTAAAAGTCTTTGTAGGAATGAAGCATTCCAAATATTTCAAGGAAAAAGCCTCGAGCATAGGTATTTGAAAAGTATCTTCGATAGTTAGGAGTGATAGAAAAAATTCTATAAGTATCAAAATCCCTGTTTTCTTCCAAGCCAAATTGTAGATCTACACCCAAAGAGGATTCCTTACTGATTAGGTACTCATAAGAGATATCAATCCATTCTGAGATGATAAGAGTTAGAGCATTCATACTCAATTCATGTTTCTTGTCGATGTCTTGTGGGAACTCGATTTGAGTTTCTTGAGAAAAGGATTCTAAACAGAAGCATAAAAGTAAGATGTGAATTATTTTTTTCATGTGAATTGTTTTTGTTAAACGAATATACTAATCAATTACAATACCAAACTATTTTGGAGATAAAATATTTTAGTAATTGTCAATTTTTTCATTGACTCATAGAACACCTTTCATTAACAACCCTTTTGCTTAACGATAAATTTGGACTATCGATGTATATAAATATGCTGAATAAACAATGCCTCATTGAATCTTGGAGTATTCCTTTGGCAGTTTATGTAGGTTTTTTGTGGATACGTTATCCAGATTTATTTTGGAGCCTAAATAGTAGCATTTCTGTTTAGTCACGTTGAAGGTCTATTCAAACAAGTGAAATACCTTAGTAGCAATGCCATGTAGATCGTTCATTTCAAGAAATTCTTTATTCAGCATATTATAGCAATCTTTCCCAGTCTCTTCTGATTTTCATAGTCAATGAATCGAATTAACTGGTCTTCTAAACAAGGTGTTGAAAATAATCATGAATCAATTAGTTTTTGGTTAACAATGTTACTTTTTGGAACCTTTTTTTAAAGTTAATAAAAGCATAAAATCAAGATAAGATTCTGTCATTTAGGGAATATTTAACGTGTTTTTTATATTTCTTAACAACTTCTATCCAGTTTTACCTTAGGGTTAAACCGATGTTGACCTTCAAGCCTTCACTAGACCCATTCCCTTATGAGGGTCTTACAATCTAGAAAATGGCTTTTAAAAGAATATTACCCGTGTGAATCATTCTTGTGTTTTCGCTTTTACGACCCCTGTAGCTAAGATTTAAATTTAAGAATGCATTCAGTTTCTGATTCCATAAAAGACTCCAAGTATAGTTGGTGCCTTCCTGTAAGCCTTCTAACATTTGATACCCAGCAGGGGAATTCGCATCTCCCGAAAAGTCATTAAAAAA
>JABSPP010000375.1 GCA_013214275.1 Flavobacteriaceae bacterium | reverse complement strand
TAGGAACTATGGTGACTTTAACTAGTGGTGCTGCGTGTTCTAACATCCAGCTTACAGTTGCGTGCCCTGCTTCGTGAAAAGCAATGGTCTCTTTTTCTTTGGGAGTAATCACCTTGTTCTTTTTTTCTAGACCTCCCACAATTCTATCAACAGCATCTAAAAAGTCTTGATGATGTATTGCCTTTTTACTATTTCTTGCTGCAATTAATGCTGCTTCGTTACACATATTTGCAATATCTGCTCCTGAAAAACCGGGTGTTTGCTGTGCCAGAAATTCTAAATTTACATCTTCAGCAAGTTTTAATGGTTTGATGTGTACTTCAAAGATTGCTTTTCGCTCGTTAAGATCCGGAAGGTCTACATAAATTTGTCTGTCAAAACGCCCTGCTCTCATGAGGGCTTTGTCCAAGACATCGGCACGGTTTGTTGCTGCCAAAACGATAACATTAGTATCCGTACCAAACCCATCCATCTCTGTTAGCAACTGGTTTAATGTATTTTCTCGCTCGTCATTACCACCCGTCATACTATTTTTCCCTCGAGCTCGACCGATGGCATCTATCTCATCAATAAAAATAATCGAGGGTGATTTTTGTTGAGCTTGTTTAAATAAATCACGTACCCTAGAGGCTCCAACTCCAACAAACATTTCTACAAAATCAGACCCTGATAAAGAGAAAAAAGGAACTCCAGCTTCTCCTGCTACTGCTTTTGCTAACAGGGTTTTACCAGTTCCTGGAGGCCCTACCAATAGCGCTCCCTTTGGAATTTTCCCTCCTAAAGAAGTGTATTTTTCGGGGCTTTTTAAAAAATCTACAATTTCCTGTACTTCTTCTTTGGCACCTTCCAACCCAGCGACATCAACAAAACTAGTTTTCACCTTAGTATCGTTGTCAAAGAGTTTAGCTTTCGATTTTCCAATATTAAAAATCTGTCCACCAGCACCTCCACCACCGCCAGCACCAGACATTCTTCGCATAAAGAAAATCCAAATGGCTATGAGGATGATAAAAGGGAGGAAATAACCAATAGAGTCGAGTAAACTTCCTCTGTTATCGGAATCTGTATCAAAATCCAAGTTATTTTTAGCTTTGTAATCAGCTAGTTTGTTTTCAAAATTTTGTAGATCTCCAAAATTGTATTCAAACAATGGAGACTGCTTGTTGAAAAAGGGTGAATTCACTTGTTTTTTATAGTCCTCACCATTTAAAGCTTCTTTTTTGATATAAATCTCAGCAACGTTCTTGTTAATGATTAATATTTTCTCGATATCATTTGATTCAAGAACCTTGTAAAACTTGTTTGTAGTAATTTTTTTAGTCGTTAGGGCTGTATTGTCCAGTAAACTTATGGCTACAAAGACTAAAAAAATAGCTCCATAAACCCAGTACATGTTAAACTTGAACTTGGATGGATTTTTTTTTGATTTATTATTTTTATCGCTCATTATCTTTCAATCAGAATTAAATTAAATAGGGCTTATTTGAGTAATAATTGCATCGCCCCACAGACTCTCTATATCATAAAACTCTCTCACATGCTTTTGAAAAACATGTACCACAACATTCACATAATCCATCAAAATCCACTCTGAGTTGTTCTGACCTTCTACGTGCCAAGGCTTATCTTTCAATTCTTTGCTTACCACTTTTTGAACAGAACCAGATATCGCATTGACTTGTGTGTTTGAATTTCCAGAGCAAATGACAAAGTAGTCACAAACAGTATTGTCTATTTCTCTTAAATCTAACAATTGGATATTTTCTCCTTTCACATCATCTATTCCCTTTAATATCAGTGAAATTAAATCATCTGCTTTAACTGGTTTTTTCGTCATTAAATTTTTTTAAGTTGCGTAACGCAAAGTTATTACTTTTTACTATAATATTGATGTAATATTAAACCACTTTATGCATTATTTAGCACATGAAACTCTCACAGAGGAATTGATCGGGTAAATATCGGTAATCCAATAAGAGGAAATGATGAAATACCAAACAGCTAATCGTAGTTTTAACAAGTGAAAATTATCAAATAGGGTTACCCATTTAGGTCTCAATTAGTTTTAGTTCTCTTATAGCCACAGGCTCATGCATTGCACAGCGTTTTAT
>JABSPP010000374.1 GCA_013214275.1 Flavobacteriaceae bacterium | reverse complement strand
CTGGAAATGCCCATGCGACGACAAATTTCGTCAACTTTTGCACCGGCCTCATGCTCTTTGATGGCTTTGATTATTTGTTCTTCGCTGTAACGTTTTTTCATATCGAGATCTCCACTTGACCCATTTTAATGGAAATCTCATCGATGTCATGGTCCTATTTTTGGGGGAGACGTCAGTTGGATAAAAGCTTTGCAAAATAGTGTTGGGTTGTCATTAGGAATGAGTCATGTTAATTCTCCATTAGTTCTAGTTTTCCCAGCATATTTACATTGGAAAGATTCGTCCGTATCTGAAGCATTTAAATATTATTTCCTTTAGATCGGTGAAGCAAAGATCTCGGCGAGTGCGGTGCAATTTTAGTTGAGTACAAAGCGGGTAAGTCACGTCAGCCAGCACTGGTAACAACCCTCACCAGCATTCCAAGGCAACAAAAAAGCCCCACAATCGAAGGGCGGTTGGGTTGGATTCAATGCGACGAAACCAGACCACCCGGCATTGGCAACAACCCTCACCAGCATTCCAAGCGAAAAAAAGCCCCACCATAGAAGGGTGTTGGGGTTGTGACGTCTCCCCCAAAAAAAGCCCCACCATCGAAGGGCGGGGCTTTGGATTCAAATTCAGAAAGCTCTGCCTTTGTGAATGGAATTACAAAGTAGCATTCAGTTCTATTCGCCAGAATTTATTAAACACAAATTTAGCAATCTTCGTTGAAAGCTTTAACCACTACGTTTAATCAGCTTTAAGTCTTCATCAGAGCTTGTTTTATGAACCAATCCAGCGCTGTCTGACATTATCAAAATTCCCACTTTCAAATATGACCACTCATTGAATGCATACTCTTTTGAATACTCGTTAGTATCGATTGAGCAAACAACTTTACCGAGATTTCCTTCCCATAATTGTACAATATCACCAACTTTTGCAACTTCTCCCGTTTTGTATTTCATTTTCTTATCTACCTTATAAATGGCTGTATTGGGATAGCATTTAACGGAGGTGGAGGCGCAACAATATTAAACTCTTTCCAAAAGCATTGGCAGTTGTTGGGGTTTTGCATTGCTTCATATAAATGCACATGGTCTCCCGTAAATGGGTAATGCGGAGTGCTTGGTGGCACCATATCAAGCCGATATGATATTGATCCGACGGGAATTTGCGAACTATCCGCTAAGGTGCAAATCGGTAAACATTGAGACGGTTGCATATCTTCAAGCTTTTGCTGAGAAAAAGTCCCGTCTCCCATTTTTGTCGGCAGAACCGCCATTAAAACTAAACCCCAAGGTGTTCTGACCCATTTAGGAATTGCCACTCCGGCTTGACTCGCTGTCCTTCCAATTGCAACCGTAGTTGCCGTGACTGTTTCTCCATTACTGCTACTATCTTCTTTTTTAGAATTGCTAGAAGAACCACTAGAATATGAGTAGTCACAACCTGTAATACCACAAAAATTCTGACGCTGCTGGTCTTGGTATTTCTCCAACCTATTACTTGCCATTCCGGTCGGATCAACATATTTATATGGATTATTGTTCGCATATGCATACCGATTAAAACTATGAACACCTTTGAACCCAACGGGATCATTACTATAAAAACGCCCAATCACTGGATCATAGTATCGTGCCTGCATATAAATTAGTACGATGTAGGAACCAGAATTTATATAGGATAGCCCTCATAATCTGACCCGCCTTAAAGTATCTAGGCGGCAACTTCCCAGTGATCTTCTATTTCCTCTAGGCGAATTTCTTTTGCAGCTTCCTCTGCTTCTGTATCCGCCAGTAGATCAAGAAAATAGCTCACTGGATTATTTTTTTCTTGGCTTTCCATGTACAGAGTTCTTAAAGCCGCATCTGTAGTTCGAGGAATTTTTGTCTTGCCTTTTTCATAACGGGCGATTGTCTGTTCATCTACACCAAAACGTGTCCCAAGCATTTTCTGAGAAATATTCATCTCAATACGCAAAAACTTAAACTCTTCATTCGTAAGTGGTTTTCTGCTGTCCACAACAGCCTGTCCTATCGCTCTATGCAGCCCATTCATATCATCAATGCTTGTATACTCTTCACCATCGATCTGTTCAACGGTAAAACCATTTTTGAGATATATATTT
>JABSPP010000373.1 GCA_013214275.1 Flavobacteriaceae bacterium | reverse complement strand
ACAAAAGTATGTAATAGAAACTATTGCAACCATTTCGAGGCAAGTTACGGTGAATTAAACCCTTGGCTATCCCATGGCGATTCAATTCAATATAGAGAATTCAAACGACCACGACCCTTTATATTTCAACCACTTATATAAATCTTTATACGTAGGTTTTTTACCGTACATTAAAATTCCCACTCGGTAGATCTTCGCAGCAAACCAAACCATCAGCATAAATGTTGTAAGTAGCAAGACCATTGAGATGACAATTTCATACCAAGGCACTCCAAACGGAACCCGCATCAGCATAACAATGGGCGATGTAAACGGAACAATAGAAAAAATAGTAGAAATAGGACCATTCGGGTCACTAATGACCGTAGCAAAACCAACATACATTCCCAAGATGAGCGGTAACATCACAGGCAACATAAACTGCTGTGTATCCGTTTCGTTATCGACTGCTGCACCAATAGCTGCAAACAAAGAACTGTATAAAAAGTAACCTCCTAGAAAATAAAATATAAACAAGACAAAAATTAACCCCAAAGGTAATTTTAAAAGTTCCCCTATAAATTCCCCACCTCCTTTAGAGGTTTGCTTGATCACTTCCACCTGATCAGGACCAACGTTAGATGCCTGTACCCCAGTAATATCAACACCAAAAACAGACGAAATTACAGTGAGTATCACAGTAATAATTACGCTCCAAATAAAGAATTGCAAAAGCCCTGCCGATGCATTCCCGATAATTTTCCCCAGCATAAGCTGAAAAGGCTTTACAGAAGAAACGATGATCTCTACAATCCGACTGGTTTTTTCTTCAATAACACTACGCATTACCGAAGTTCCGTAGATAATCACAAACATCATAAGGAAATAACCAGAAATGGCTCCTGCCCCGATCTTAATCCTACTACTCATTTTTGAAGACTTTTCACCAGAGAAATTACGAATCTTAACACTGGCATCAAACTCCGATGATTCCAGTTGAACCAGATCGATGCCCAACATATCCAGCTTTCTCTTTCGGAGTCGGTTGTCTATAGTTCGTTCAAAAGATTCAATAAGGTCAAAATTGGGAGTAGATGCAGAGTAAAATTCAACTGAAGAAGCCATCATTTCCAGGCTGTCCTTCTTCGGGATATAGAGCAAGCCATACAATTCACCCTCCTGAACCTTTTGCTTTGCCTCATCTAGAGTGAGCTTAGAATAATCTTGGTAATGAACCGTTTTCTTATCCTTAAAATCCTCTTTTTGAAATATCTCTGAGTGATCTACATAGACAATGTTCTTTACCTTCTCGTTGTTCTTTTTACCCAAAAAATAGACTAAAAATCCAATCCCAACCATCAGCAGCGGACTTAAAAAAGTCATGATAATAAACGATTTATTGCGCACCTTGGCAACAAATTCCCTTTGAATAATAATAGGTAACTTACTCATGGCTTAGCTATTTTGGTTGACTGCTTGAATAAAAATATCGTTGGCATCAGGAATCAGTTCCACAAAATGCTGTACCTCTCCGTGACTCGTCAAATACGACAGTAAATCGTTTGCTGTACTTCCGTTTCTAAGCGACACATGTAGCTTTAGGCCCTCATTCAATAGTTTAAAGTCAGCTTCAAACACATCAAAATGCGCCCGCAATTGAGCTTCCACTTCGCTAGGTTGATCAGTCTGTACTCCCACTAGAAATGTATTGGAGCGAAACCGTCGTTTGATATCGTCTAATTTTCCCTCAAGGATCAAATTTGATTTATCGATAAGCCCAATATAATCGCAGAGTTCCTCCACAGATTCCATCCGATGCGTAGAAAAGATAATCGTTGCTCAATCATCCCTGAGATGTAAAATTTCTTTGTCAATTAGTTGCGCGTTGATAGGATCGAAGCCAGATTGGGTTGGTGCATCACGGTAACAATAAACTGTACTTTTTGAGCCATCCCCTTAGATAATTCTTGAATTTTCTTATTCCACCAAGAGTATATATCAAATTTCTCAAACCAATACTTCAGTCGTTCTTTCGCCTCTTTTTTACTCAGCCCTATTAACTGTGCCAAATACATGCACTGCTCTCCTACTTTCATACTCTTGTACAATCCGCGTTCCTCGGGCAAATAGCCGAT
>JABSPP010000372.1 GCA_013214275.1 Flavobacteriaceae bacterium | reverse complement strand
TAATTATTGCGATCCTTTACTCCTCTGGAATACGTAATAATGAATTGCTGAACTTGAAAATCAAAGACATCGATTCTCAACGCATGCTCATAAGGGTGGAACTAGGGAAAGGTAAAAAGTCGCGAGACACAATCCTTGCCAATAAAACACTCAATATTTTAAGAGATTATTTTACGACTTCTTATCCCAAACCTCAAAAATACATCATTGAAACACCCTCTGTTTCTGGTGAAAAATATTCAGCTACTTCTGTACTTAATGTTGTTAAAAAGGCGGCTTCTCTAGCTGGAATCACTAAAAATGTAAGTCCTCATACATTGAGGCATTCATTTGCCACTCACTTACTCGAAGATGGTGTAAACCTTAAACTCATTCAGCAATTATTGGGGCATTCAAACATCAATACCACCATGGTTTACCTCCATTTAGCCACAACTGACTCTGCCGTTGCTAGTCCATTTGATCTAATTGAAAATCAATCATGAAACAGATCAACAAAAGACAGTCCTTTGAGCTGGCTGATTTGTTTAGAATAAACAGTAAAAAATTTACAAATAAACATAAACTCTGTCGTGATCAACTCAAAGCAATAACTGCAATCAGTGAATGTAGAACATCCAAAATGGGAGGGCATATTAACAGGTGTAACTCTTGCCAGCATAAGGAAATAGCATATAACTCATGTAGGAACAGGCATTGTCCAAAATGTCAGTATCTCAAGCAACTCATTTGGACTGATAAACTAGAAAGTAAACTACCTGTTTGTAATTATTTTCATGTCGTTTTTACTATCCCGAGTTCCCTGCACAAGTTGTTCTATATTAATCAACGCCAATGTTATGACCTGTTGTTCAAAGCTACTTCTCAAACTTTACTGAAAGTTGCGGAAAACCCTCAACACCTAGGTGCCAAAACTGGAGCAGTATCAGTGCTTCATACTTGGGGGCAATCATTGACGTATCATCCACACATTCATATGATTGTCCCTGGAGGAGGATTATCAGATGATCAAATGGAATGGGTAGAAGCTGGAAAAAAGTTCTTTCTACCTGTAAAAGTTCTTTCTGATGTTTATAGAGGGGTTATTTGGGGCTTACTAAAAAAGCGGATATTGTCAGGTGAAATCAAACTCCCAGATGATGAAAAGAGCTTAGAGTCGTTAAAAAGTAAAGTTTATGCTAAAAGCTGGAATGTGTACATCAAAAAACCTCTTACAAGCCCAAAATCTGTGGTGAGATATTTGGGAAATTACACACACCGTGTTGCCATTAGCAATAATAGAATCATCAAGATTGATCAACAGTCCATTACATTTAGTTGGAAAGATTATAGAAAAGGAAAGCGCAAGCAAAACATGACCCTTGGACTAGATGAATTTATGGGGAGATTTCTCAGGCATATATTGCCTTCAGGGTTTTACAAAATCAGATATACAGGGCTGCTTGCCGCTGCTAATGGCAACAAAAGAGAACGCTGTCAAAGACTAATAAAGAAATCACAACCAATAGCATTACTTCAGGGGTTGAAGATGAAGCAAGTCTTAGAGTTAATCACTGGACGACCTGTAGATCAATGTCCAAAGTGTACAAAAGGTAAAATGTTACCTCATGCCATCCTCGATCCCGATTAAGACATAAGGAGAATAGGAACGTTCTTTGAAAAACGAGTGATTTAAAAATGGCATATCAATACTATGCAGGGATTGGTATGTCCAAGGATTACTCATTAAATATCAACACGGTCAATGACACATGAAAAAATGGAATAACAGCACGTCTCCCTCCTTAAAAAAGAACACGCAAGCAAGAACCGCTAATTACAATACCCATAGTTAGATCGTTGGCCATTGGCATAGTTCAACTGGCGTTTATATCGCATTGAGTTCCTGTTAATCATGCGCAATTAGTTTTTTTTGCTGCATCAATCTTGTTGAAGACTTCTGCCTCAACACGATATAAAACGCTATATTGATGGCCGCTATCATTAAGTTTTCGTATTTCTCTAAACCATTCTCCATTAAGTTGGACTCCCATCTCGCAGAGTTGCATAGTTACACTATTATTAAGTAGCTGTGTTTCAGTATTGTTAAATTGAGATGTGTCCCATTTTTCTTTTA
>JABSPP010000371.1 GCA_013214275.1 Flavobacteriaceae bacterium | reverse complement strand
GTGTAAAAAGTAAGCTTAATGCTGGGATATAAACAACCCACTCACCCCAATGAAATAATTCCATTTTTTCGTTGATAATCGCTACAGTTAAGAGCATCCAACTCACCCACAAGAGGTATTTAACCCCTTTTTTTGATGAGTTATTGCTTGACCAGTACACCGCAAAAAACGAAACGAATAAAAAAATATAATCCAGACTTTTCCACCACAACGGAGCAGTTTCTGCCTGAACAGAAATAGGCTGAATCATGAAAAGTAAAGGTGTGGCAAAGCAGTGTAACATACACAAACCACTGGTAAAAGTACCTAGCAAATCAGACTTAACAACCACTTTATGTAACATAAGTATCCCTTTAAACCGTTGTACATTGAATACAACGCAAATATAGAGAACATTTTTTTGCTAATGCAATTTAGTTGCATTAAATTTGTTTTAATGGGAATCATACGAAAAACAAAGTCCTTAAAACGTGTATTGGATACATTCCAGAAAAGTGATGCTGCCATCTCAGTTGTCCAACTGATAGACAATATGAAACACCACATGAACAAAACCACAGTGTACCGAATTTTAGACCGTTTAAAACAAGAGGGAATTGTGCATTCATTTCATGGAAAAGATGGTTTAAAGTGGTATGCAAAATGCTCAGATCATTCCTCACATCAGAATACAGATACTCATCCACATTTTCATTGCAATCACTGTGGAGCTGTTGAATGCTTACCGATTGATATTCAAATTCCCGATATTCCTAACTTACAAATTAGTTCCGCAGAAGTCATCCTTGCAGGCATCTGCTCAAAATGCAATCCTTAAAAACGTATGACTATCAAAAAATTACCAGTGACTGTGCTTAGTGGCTTTCTTGGGGCAGGAAAAACCACTCTGTTAAACCATGTTTTACATAACAGAGAAGGGCTAAAAGTTGCCGTCATCGTCAACGATATGAGTGAATTGAATGTAGATGCAGCGCTTGTACAAAATGAAAATATCCTGTCTCGCACCGAGGAAAAATTAGTCGAAATGAGCAACGGATGCATCTGTTGTACCCTCCGTGAGGACCTAATGATCAAAGTAGAAGAATTAGCCAGAGAAAATAGATTCGATTACCTCCTAATAGAAAGCACAGGAATTAGCGAACCTATTCCTGTAGCGCAGACATTCTCCTTTGTAGACGATGAGCAGGGGATCGACCTGTCGCGATTTAGCTATGTAGATACCATGGTCACTGTAGTAGATGCATTTAACTTTTTCAAAGACTTTGGAAGTCCAGAAATGTTAAAAGACAGAGATCTAACAGATATAGAAGGAGACTACCGCACTATTGTAGACCTCCTAACCGATCAAATCGAATTTGCCAATGTAATTATTTTAAATAAAACCGATTTAGTCGCAAAAAAGACCTTGGCCACTCTAAAAGCAATCCTTCAGAAATTAAATCCATCTGCAAAAATCATAACCTCCTCATTTAGTAAAATTGACCCTAGAGAAATATTGCATACGCAGCTCTTTAATTTTGAAGAAGCAGAGCAAAGTGCTGGATGGATGGAAGAGTTAAACAAAGGTCACCACACACCTGAAACAGAAGAATACGGCATTAGCTCTTTCGTCTATCGCAGAAAGAGACCTTTCGATCCTGATCGCTTTTGGAATTATATACAAAACCATTTTCCTAGCACCGTGATCAGAAGCAAAGGACTATTTTGGTTGGCATCAAGACCCAAGCAAGCACTCATATGGGGACAAGCGGGGGGATCACTGCGTTCAGATAATGCAGGGGTATGGTGGGCAAGCATGCCTTTTAATGAGCGAATACGATATGCCCCTTTTTTAGAAAATCAGAAAATGATAGAATCAGATTGGGATTTATTGTTCGGAGATCGAAAAAATGAGATTGTCTTTATTGGACAAAATATCAACAAGGCGCTTATAGCTGCAAATTTAGACACATGCCTAGCAACAGATAAAGAGCTAGCTATTCCCGAATGGGAGCTAGGATACCAAGACGATTGGCCAGTAGAAAGAATTGATGAATAACATCTAAAACACAAGTACAATGTCATACAACCGAAGACAATTTATTTCCTTTATAGGAAAAGCCAGTTTGGGAGTTGCCATAGTTCCTCCTTTCT
>JABSPP010000370.1 GCA_013214275.1 Flavobacteriaceae bacterium | reverse complement strand
ATCGCGGCACAGGAATTTCTCCTGTATTCCACAGGGTTTTACTTTTTGAGAATGATTGTTATGATGGGCTACGCATTTTTTAAGTACCTACCAACATTTTCACCAAGGCTGCCCGAAAATTGGAGAGAAGTCCTCATTTATACAGGATACATTGTACTGGCAGGGAGTGCAGGAGCGATGATCATCGACATCGACAAGGTCATGATTCCCGGTAAGAGAGAATTGGCACAAGCAGCATATTACAGTGTTGCTGTATTTATTGGAACCTTGGTTGAAGCACCGGGAAGAGCCATGTTTCAAATTTTAAACCCACTTGTTTCAAAAGCTTTGAACGAACACAATACAAAAGAAGTGGAAAGTTTATACAAGAAAAGTGCGATCAATCTTCTGGTAGTGTGCGGATTGTTTTTTTTATTGATCAATTCAAACATCCATGAATTATACGCCATTCTACCAGAAAAGTTTAAAGACGGTGTATGGGTTGTTTTGATGATTTCTTCATTAAAACTCTTTTCTCTAGCAACAGGAAGTCACCAAGCAATTATCGGGAACTCTAAGTATTATAAAATCTCACTTCCATTTGCCTTAGGGACAGCCCTTTCAGTATATTTTTTAAATGATATTTTAATCGATAAAATAGGAATCGATGGAGCGGCACTTTCATCTTTAGTTGTTGTAGCTTTCTTTACAATAATAAAGGTAGCATTCATTTACAACAAGCTGAAGATACAGCCATTTACCAGTAAATCACTCACCGTATTGTTCCTGATTGTTGGATTGTTTTTTGCATTTTATTTTTGGCATTTTCCGTTTCATGCCATTGTAAATATTATTTTAAAAAGTGCGATCATTGTCTCATGTTACCTTGTACTCATCAGTCGATTCAATGTTTCGGAAGACGTGAATAGAATCATTCGTCAATGCATAAAATTTCTAGTCAAGTAATTAGATATCGCCATCACCAACCCTTGCTAGGAAGGTTTAGTGAGAAGAAAGTGACCCTATGATCATCAAACTAAAATTGATCTTCCAAGAAAAAAAATCACTTTGAACATCGTAGAATTTAGAAAAGCAGAACGACTCCTCTTGAGTATTTCTTTACCTTGATCTCAAAACAACCAGATAACACTTATGACATCCTCAATTATTTCAGGAACAGGATCATATATTCCTAGTATCAAGAAACAGAACGATGCGTTTTTAGACAGTCAGTTTTTGAATGCGGACGGTACGACAATTGCTAACGAAACGGACGTCATCATAGAGAAATTTAAATCCATCACTGGAATTGAAGAAAGACGTTATGCCAAAAACCAGTTCAATGCCTCAGATTTAGGATTTTTCGCTGCACAAAAGGCCATAGAAGATGCTGGAATCGATAAGGAAACTTTAGACTATATTATTTTAGCACATAATTTTGGAGATGTTAACTCTTCAACCATACAAAGCGACATCCTACCGAGTTTGGCCACACGCGTAAAATACCGATTGGGAATTAAAAATCCCAACTGTGTTGCTTATGACATTTTATTTGGTTGCCCTGGCTGGGTAGAAGGTGTAATACAAGCCCAGGCGTTCATTCAATCTGGGATTGCAAATAAAGTATTGGTCATAGGAGCAGAGACCCTCTCCAGAGTTATAGACAAGTACGACAGAGACTCAATGATCTACAGTGATGGTGCAGGTGCTTGTGTTGTAGAGCAAGGAAACAGACAAGCATCAGGGATTATTAGTCATGCTACCCAGACTTTTACCACAGCAGAAGCCTATTTTTTATTTTTTGGGAACTCCTACAATAAGAATGAGCATCCAGACACACGCTATATCAAAATGCATGGTAGAAAAATTTATGAGTTTGCTCTTACTCACGTTCCTAAAGAAATGAAAATAGCTCTATATATGAGTAACATTCCTATCCAAGAAGTCAAAAAAGTATTCATCCATCAGGCCAATGAAAAAATGGACGAAGCGATTATCAAACGGTTCTTTCGGTTGTATAAAATGCAACCGCCAAAAGATATCATGCCCATGAGTATTCACAAGTTGGGCAATAGTTCTGTAGCGACTGTCCCCACATTGTTAGATCTTGTCTTAAAAGGAAATATCAAAAACCAAGAAGTACACAAAGGAGATGTTATAA
>JABSPP010000037.1 GCA_013214275.1 Flavobacteriaceae bacterium | reverse complement strand
AGTAACTACTATCCCAGGCAGGAATAAACTGTCCAAAATTTATCAGGAAAATTACAGTAGAAAATATCCCTATAAAGGCATAGAAAAACACCATATCCTTATACGTCTCTTGAGGATAGAAGAGAACTCCATAAAACAACCCCACAAATAGAATAAGTAAACTACTTTTTGTTCTCTTATTTCTTAGAATAAGTCGGATGTCCAATTGCATAAAAGGGGCGATATCTCCGAATCGTCTAGTCCATGACAGATCTGAGGTTTTTGCTTGTTTCACTTTAACCTGTACGGTGCTGTCAATGTAAAGTTTTTGCTTTAGGCTTTTGAAATTGTACCTGTAAAGTGCCATAAAAACTATGATCATACTTAGTCCATACCAAGGTTGTGCAAAAGTGGCATTCACTGCCGAGGTAGTTAAACTAGACAGAGGAATAATTTCATAATGATTTAGACCCGACAGAGCTGCTAAAACTCCAAAGACCAGAAAGACAGATAGGTCTGACTTTGACATAAGGTTTTCCATAAAAAAATGCAGCATATTCACAACATGTGTCATCAAAAAGATGATTGCGAGCCACAGCCATACGTGATTGGAATGGTATCCTTCTCTTAAGAGTACAATGGCAAATGGAATAGCAAAGAATAACGATAAAAAGTTAAAAAAAGAGAATGCTGATTTTATAAGTACGAAGTTGACTATTTTACTTCTTTTTACAGGCATTGTTAAAAAGGGCTTTACAGTCATTACGGGTAATTTCTGTAGGAAAAATCGGATGGTTAAGTCTAAGGAAAACCAATAAAACAGGCCTTTTTTTACCATGGTAAAGGGGTCTTGTTCTGGGAAGAGTTTTTTTAATCCGTTGAATAATTCAAATCCCATAACCATCAATAGTCCTATAAAGTAGAGTGCTAAAAATCCCATCAGTATTTTTATTCCAATACTCTTCTCCCAGTATGATGCTCTAAAATACTGTTTCCATTCAAGACGTAAAAAGTGTGCAGTCATGGGTTGGTTCTTTTAGGTTGATAACAGTTGGTGACGAAGTTATTACTTTTGTTACAGATTTTTTATATCTCGAGAGTGATATCTCAATATTTTGTGTCACTGTAGTTTATTGTTCTGAAAACAAAAAAGCCGAGACATTTCTGACTCGGCTTCCCATTCATAGCAAAAATTCCCACTACTTACTTCCCAACATCAACAATTCGTTACATACAACCTCTGTGATGTGTCTTTTTTCACCCTCCTTTGTTTCGTAGTTTCGAGTAGTAAGTTTTCCTTCTACTGCAACTTCTTTCCCTTTGGTCACATACTTTTCTATAATCTCAGCAGTCTTACCCCATGCGACTATATTGTGCCAGTCTGTCTTTGTTTGTTTTTCACCATTCACGTCCTTGTAACTCTCATTAGTTGCCAATGAAAATTTGGCTAGTTTTCTACCGCTCTCTAAAGCGATGATTTCAGGATCATTTCCTAAGTTTCCAATCAACTGAACTTTGTTTCTTAATGTACTCATGATTTAATTTTTTAATGTTAATACTTCTAATTTCGACCTTACACTTACAAGATCTTTTTTCGATTTTTTCGACACCACAAAGATCCAACACAAGTCAAGTTTTAATCGGTCATAAAGCACTTACTTTCGGTTGTAAACATTTGTAAACGTTTGTAAACGGATAAAAAATACTATATTTGAAATTATTTAAACAGATAAAACAAATAATTCCCAGTCAACTAAACAAGGTTAAGTGTTTAAATATTAATTTGTTATGTTAATTTAAATCTATAAAAATTTATGGCTTTTTCAAACTCAAACATTCAACGTGAGCTTCTTAAAGATAACAAAAAGCCTTATACACATTGCTCCGATTGTCAGGAGTCATTACTTAATAAGTTACATCATGTAGAACAGTTTTACGGGCGGCTGAGCCTAGATGAAGATTTAAAATTGATTTTTGGATACGCTATCTGTGGAGATTGCAGAGATCGATTGGCTAAAAAAATTTCTATAAAAACGCTTCAGAATATTGACGAATTAAAGAATTCCTACACCAAGCTTAATGATTACACAAGGATCCAGTTGGAGTATGCTCTTAATAAAGAAGCGTTGCCTCCAATTAAAAATTGTACGTTTACTGGAACTCCTATCCATCAAATGAAAGAGTATCAGGTATCAGCTGTTATTTTTCGTGAAAATCAGGCTTCTGAAGCGATTGTGTATGGCGAAGTTTTCATAAAAGATTTTGAACAGTGCTTGTCAGAAGATACTAAAGATGAATTAGACGACTTCTTTAATCGAATTGTGGACTTGCCTCCTTCTTTAAAAGATCTATTTGATGAAAGAGTGCTTGTGATATAATCATTAATGTTGAATGCATGCAATTCTACTTGGAGACAAATCGCTTAATACTTAGAGAGATTAGAGAAACAGATATTGATGGTATGTTTGAGTTGGACTCAAATGATAAAGTACACCAATACTTGGGGAAACATCCTATTAAAAATAAGAAAGAGGCATTAGAAAACATCTTGTTTATTGGAAGACAGTACAAAGAATTAGGTATTGGTCGCTTCGCAGTAATTGAAAAAAGTTCAGGAGATTTTGTGGGGTGGTCTGGGTTAAAATTCAATATTGGTGAAAAAGAAGCACTAAACGACTTTCAGAATTTTGTTGATATTGGCTTCCGCCTAATCCCCAAGTATTGGGGAAAAGGATATGCAACGGAGTCTTCAGTTGCAACATTACAATATGGATTTAATACCATGAACTATCCTATTATTTTTGGAGCGGCAGATGTTGAAAATATTGGATCAAATACTGTTTTGCAAAAAATTGGACTCCGGTTTATCAACACATTTTACTTTAAACAAACTGAGTGTAATTGGTATGAACTAAAAAAAGAAGATTATGGAAAATAGAACTTGCTTAGAATGTGACAACATCGTTAGGGGAAGAGTTGATAAAAAATTCTGTTCAGACTACTGCCGCAATGCATATAACAATAGGATTAATAAAGGTAGTAAAAATCTGATCCGAAATATCAACAATCGATTGCGTAAGAACTACAAAATTCTTTCAGAATTAAATACTAGAGGAAAGACGAAAGTGCTAAGAACTAAGCTTTATGATCAAGGGTTCGACTTTCAATTATTTACCTCAATCTATACCACTAAAACAGGAAATACGTACTTTTATGTTTACGATGAAGGCTATCTTGCCTTAGAAAATGAAACTTTTCTACTCATCAAAAGAGAACTTTAAATCCATAATCATCCTATGGAGTGATAGGTATAGTAAAAGTTAATATCTCAACGTAAGTGAAAAATTAAATACTAAACAGCGAACCTCAATTTAAACGTGTGAAGAAAAATACTCACTGTAGCATTGGTTATAATGGTTGTCAGCATCCGTTTTTACAGAAAATATCAGCGAGAAAAGAAAAGAGAAGATTAACAAGAGTTGAGTCAATTTACTAATCGCCTAAAAGGCGATAGCTTGGTTAAAGGGCTAAAGCCAAGCCGTACAGACAGATGTCACTCCCTCCCTATTTGAAAGTTATCATCTGTTCCTTCTTTATCTTGATTCTTAATATATTCTAAAATTACCTCATCTGTAACATTACCACTACTCGCTACAAAATAACCTCTCGCCCACAAATGACGACCCCAAAACTGTTGTTGTAAGGTCTTGAACTCACGCATCATTTTATACGACGTTTTACCTTTTATGCGTTGAACTAACTTACTCTCTGATAAACGAGGGGGCTTCGATACAAACAAGTGAACATGATCTTTTGATACATGTCCCCTCAAAATGTGAACATCTTCTCCTTTACATATTTCTCTAACCAAATCCCGTAACCTCTGAGCTACTTGACCATACAAGACTGGCTTACGATATTTTGTTATCCATACTATGTGAATCTTGAGATCATATCTCGTATGAGAACCGCTCCTGTAATATTCCATAGCAGCAAAAATACTAAAAGTCTTCGCCTTAAAGGCGAGGGATTTCACCCATCCCAGAGTGAGACATTAAAAGGCAGTTCGAGAGGACTAACAAAAGTCTTCAGGAACAGAGAGAAATCAAATGGAAAAATACACAGAGAAGACAGCAAGATTCCTTAGATTCAATTAGAAAAACACAACGCAATAACAACATGAAGCTACTAAAAGAAGCTCAGAAAAAATTGCAGGAAGAGGGAAATAAAAAGAATTAGTTCTACCACGTATGTTGTGGAAAAATTAGATTAAAAATGATGTGTTGATGAAACCTTCACATAAAATATGGAACACAATGCCTAAGAAGTGGAAAAGTTTTACAACTATATAAAGCCAAAAAATCGGTTTCAACCCTGTTAAACTTTAAAAACCTACAGAGGCAACGGTAGAACTGAAAAGATTAAATAATACCATTATTTGATTTCAGAGATTCTTAATGTATTAACCATTCCACGTTCTTCAACGGGCATTGAAGTTAAGTTAATAACTAAATCTCTGGGATTTACATAGCCTTTTTCTAAAATAAGCTTGTTGATATCTTTCACCGTGTCATCGGTACTTAAGTCTTCATTGTAGTAATATGCTTTAACACCCCAAAGTAGATTTAATTTTCCTAAAATTCTCTTTTCTGTTGTAAAGGCCAAAACATGTGTTTTAGGTCTCCAAGCAGAGATTTGAAATGCAGTATATCCACTGTTGGTTAACGTGCATATTGCAGCAGCGTCCGTTTCATTGGCCGTCATTGCAGCATGGTAACAAACAGATTTTGTGATAAATCTGTTTGTACGGATATGAGGTGGTTTTAAGGGAACTTGTATCAATGGAGAATTTTCAACGCTTAAGATAATCTCTCGCATCTTTTTTATCACTTTAAGTGGGTGTTTTCCTACAGAAGTTTCTCCTGAAAGCATTACAGCATCTGCTCCGTCCATGATAGAATTTGCAACATCATTAACTTCAGCTCTTGTAGGAACAGAGTTTTCAATCATTGTTTCCATCATTTGTGTGGCAATAATGACTGGAATTCTAGCTTTCTTAGCCCTCATCACCAACTTTTTCTGAATCAACGGAACTTCCTGCATAGGAATTTCTACTCCAAGATCTCCGCGAGCTACCATCAATCCGTCACAGTATGGTATAAGAGCATCTATATTCTCTACTGCTTCAGGTTTCTCAATTTTTGCAATAACAGGAACTCGATATTCAGAGTTTTGCTTGATTAAATCGCGTAGCATTCTCAGATCTTCTGGGGTTCTCACAAAAGATAATGCTATCCAGTCTACCTCCTGACTCAAAGCAAAGATGGCGTCTTTTCTGTCTTTATCTGTTAGAGCGGGTAGTGATATGTTAGTGTTTGGAAGGTTCACTCCTTTCTTAGACGATAAAGAGCCCCCTACCAATACTTTAGTGATGACTTTTGATTTTTTATCAGTGGAAATGACTTCAAACAATAGTTTTCCATCATCTACCAAAATTTGTTCCTCTTGCTTTACATCCTTGGGAAAGCTCTGATAGGTCATAAAGGCTTTCTTGCTGTCTCCCTCGCATTCCTCTGTGGTAAAAATAAATTCCTGACCATCTGCTAAAACAGTCCCTTCCTTCATCACGCCTACTCTCAGTTTTGGTCCTTGAAGATCTGCTAAAACAGCTACATTCCACCCGTTTTCTTCATTGAGTACTCGAATTTGTCGTATCTGCTCCTTCACTATGTCATAATTTGCATGGGAAAAGTTGATTCGAAATACATTAACCCCTTCCTTAGCTAGATTGGTGAGAATTTCTTTGGTATTTGTTGCAGGCCCTAGGGTTGCAACGATTTTAGTCTTCTTACTTAATGACATACTTAAAAGATTAAGAATTCTTTGGATTTTAGTGTGTTTATATTTATCGTGTAAGATGCTGCTATTTGGTTGATTGTCTTGATACGATCTAATGTTTTTTTTATTAGTTGTTTATCTTGCTCACCAACAATCTTTATGAAATAGTCCACTCTTTTTTCCTCTGGTACTAAATAAGTCATCATTTCAGTTGGGAATGCAAGAGTGTCATTTTCATTCGTTTGCTCCTCTTTAAAACAGTTAGCTATCAAATACCAATCGTTATCATATTTTTCATTTGCATAATTGTATATGGGAAACGATGCATTGCTTTCTCTTCTTTCAACATCCAACTTAAAGCTTGCTAAAGAAAAATGTGTGTTTAAATTGCGATTTAAGAGGTATGCTAACTTAAAGTCTTCTAAGGGGGTGTGAATGGCAATCAAAGTATAATTGTCTTCATAAAAATCTTCAAATTCTAACGAATGAACTTGCATTTTCACCTAAATTTACAACTGTGTCAAAGTTAAACCTAGACAGCTAAATTAGGGATTGTTTTATCACCTTTTTTAAAAAATCACGAAATCGTTATCGTCCTACAAGTTATCAATGGACTTTTGAAAAGTATAATAAACTCTCCTTGATGCTTGTTCTTCTGCTTTTTTCTTAGATTTTGCGCGTCCTTTGGCAACTAGTTCTCCATCTATACTAATTCGAACACCAAAATGCTTTACAGGTTCATTACCTGTGTCTTCATAAGTGTCTATGGAATACTCTTTTTTTTGCTTCTGGCACCATTCTATGATTAAGCCCTTGTAGCTTGTAATTTTTCCTTCCAACTTAGCAATATCTACATACGGATCTATAAGTTTTTCATGGATAAATTTCTTGCAGCATTTATAACCCTTATCTAAATATATTGCGCCAATTAATGCTTCAAAAATATTACCATAAATATTTTCACCTACATTTTCTTGGGCAATATTACTTTTAAAAAAACGTATGAGATCAAGATACTTCCCCAGCTCGTTTAGATGGTCTCTACTGACTATTTTAGAGCGCATTTGTGTAAGATAGCCCTCTGATCCTTTAGGTACTTTTGTGTAGAGATAAGAAGCTATAACAGATCCTAATATGGCATCGCCTAAAAATTCCAATCGTTCGTAATTGAATGGCTCTCCTTTACGATCCACTTTTTTTAGTGATCTATGAGTAAATGCCATTTCATAGATTTTGATATTTTTAGGATCAAATTCGAGCAAGTTTCGCATTTCGATATAGAAGTCCTCGTTCTCTGGTCTAGGAGAGAAGCTTACTATTTTACGAATAAAATTCATTAAATGTATTAACTGATTTTCTTGAATGCTACGCAAGCATTATGCCCTCCAAAACCAAAAGTATTGCTCATGGCAATTTTAATATCTCGCTTTTGTGATTTATTAAGTGTTAAGTTAAGGTCTGGATTGATTGCTGGATCTGGTGTGCTATGATTAATAGTGGGAGGTACAATTCCTCGTTCCATGGCTAGGATAGATGCAATGGCCTCAATTGCACCTGCTGCACCCAATAAATGACCCGTCATTGATTTGGTAGAATTAATATTGATGTTTTTGGCGTGATCCCCAAAAACTTTAGAAATGGCCTTTAACTCTGCCACATCCCCAAGTGGTGTAGAAGTTCCGTGCGTGTTGATATGATCAACATCCTCTGGAGCAATTCCTGAATTTTCTAAACAGTTTTTCATCACTGCAACGACCCCAATTCCCTCAGGATGCGGTGCTGTCATATGATGTGCATCGGAGGACATTCCGCCACCTATAACCTCTGCGTATATTTTTGCTCCTCTAGCTACTGCATGATCATATTCTTCTAAAATGATGGCTCCTGCTCCTTCGCCTAATACAAATCCATCTCTTTCTGCATCAAAGGGTCTTGAAGCTGTCTCTGGACTTTCGTTTCTCGTAGATAAGGCATGCATCGCGTTGAAACCTCCCATTCCGGCAATGGTAACAGCAGCTTCACTGCCACCAGTTACAATAATATCGCAATGTCCTAACCGTATGTAGTTCAGTGCGTCAATCATGGCATTCGCCGAAGATGCGCAAGCAGATACTGTAGTGTAGTTAGGTCCCATGAATCCATTTTTTATGGAGATGTTTCCTGGTGCAATGTCCGCAATCATTTTGGGAATGAAGAATGGATTAAATTTTGGTGTTCCATCTCCTCTTGAAAAGTTTAAAACTTCTTCTTGAAAAGTTTCCAGTCCGCCAATTCCAGCTCCCCAAATGACACCAACTCGAAATTTATCTATGTGGTCTAAGTCTAAGTTTGCATCGGCAATAGCTTCATCAGAGGCTATCATTGCGTACTGCGTAAACTTATCCATTCTTCGAGATTCTTTTCTGTGAATGAAGTCATTCACATTAAAATTTTTTATTTCACATGCAAAACGAGTTTTGAATTTGGTAGCGTCATAATACGTAACAGGTGCTGCTCCGCTAACTCCATTAGCCAAACTATTCCAGTACTGTTCTACAGTATTTCCAATAGGTGTTAATGCGCCAAGTCCAGTTACAACAACTCGCTTTAATTGCATATAAAATACGTATTGTTATTTTGCTTCTTCAATGTAGCTAATTGCTTGACCAACAGTTCCAATGTTTTCTGCTTGATCGTCTGGAATTTGAATATCAAATTCTTTTTCGAACTCCATAATTAACTCAACAGTGTCCAAAGAATCTGCTCCTAAATCGTTTGTGAAGCTTGCTTCTGCGGTTACTTCATTATCGTCCACTCCTAATTTGTCTACAATAATAGCTTTTACTCTTGATGCAATGTCTGACATAATTTTGTAATTTAAAATTTAAAATCGTGGCAAAAATACAAATCTTATTATTTTAAACGAATTTTTATTGAAAAGAGTTCAGAAAAATCACATTCTCAAATATTATGCTTTCTTTTGTATTTGAATTGAATTCCTATGACTCGGATTGCCATATTTGCCTCGGGATCAGGAACCAATGCTGAAAATATTATTAATTATTTTCAAAGCTCGGATTCCATAAAGGTGACCATCGTGTACTGCAACAAAAAAACAGCTGGTGTTTTTGATCGTTGTAAGCGGTTAGAAGTTCCTTGTATTTGGTTTTCTAAAGAGGCTTTTCGCGACTCATCTAGGGTTCTGCATCACCTACAGTTACATGCTGATTTTATCGTCTTGGCTGGTTTTTTATGGAAGATTCCTATGGATTTTGTCGTAGCTTTTCCTCAAAAAATAGTGAATATTCATCCCGCGTTACTCCCTAAATATGGGGGTAAAGGGATGTACGGTATGCATATACACCGTGCAGTGAAGGAGAATAAAGAGACCGAAACGGGAATTACAATTCATTTTGTCAATGAAAACTACGATGAAGGAACTATTATTTTTCAGGCTACAACAAGTGTAGATTCTAGCGATTCACCTGAGGATATTGCAAAGAAAGTTCATCAATTGGAATATATGCATTTCCCTAAAGTTATTAGAGAAGTGATCGAAAAGTAGCTAGGGTCTGGCAACAATCATCTAGTAAAACATCAAAATAAGAATGGCGAAAAAAAAATACTATGTTGTTTGGAAAGGCAAAGAAACGGGAGTTTTTAGTGATTGGGATACCGTAAAAAAATTGGTATACGAATTTGAAGGAGCGCAGTATAAGTCTTTTTCTGATGAGCAAGAGGCGGAGGAAGCATTCAAAAGAAACTATAACGACTACAAAGGGAAGAACACCTCAAAACCAACACTATCCCCTGTTGAAAAAGCGAAGTATGGGCTTCCTTTTGAGAACAGCTTAACCGTTGATGCTGCTTGCAGTGGAAATCCAGGAATC
>JABSPP010000369.1 GCA_013214275.1 Flavobacteriaceae bacterium | reverse complement strand
CTTTGCTGAATTAGAACAAACTAAAGTCAACTATTTTTGATGGCATTAGAAAGCAATCAATTTTCCCTTACAATTGCGAGCTGTTGCAAAGATCGGGTAATTTTAGTGTTCTTCTTTTAGCCGAAAATATGTCTCAAATTTCAGATTTGGAACAATCGGTCAAAGAATTGGAAACGATTGAAGAGATTGCTATTTAGGAATACGTTTTTTTTGAAAAAAGGCGGGTTCCGATAGTTATCGGAGCGTACCCAGACTAGTTTTTACTTTCTTAAATTAAATTTGGATTGTTTTTAACAAAAAAAGGTACTGTTGTTAATTCCAAGCAATTCTGAAAATAAATTATCTTTAGCTCTTAGAGAAGTATAGTTTCGATTATAACTATCTCGTGTAGTCCTCGATTTGTTCGGGGGCTACCTTTTTCTGATAGTTTGGATCATAGACTTCTTCAGACTTCCATATTGCATAAACGAGTAGGAGTAATCTCCTTTGCAGAGCTACAGCCCCTACCATTTTGGTTTGATGATTATTTCTTTGGTTTATCCTTGTGTATACCTGTTTGTGGTGTTCGTCGTACCGTGAAGCCGCGAGTGCTGGAAAGTGCAGCGCTCTTCTGATATGTCGATTTCCCTTCTTTGATATTCGGGTCTTTCCTGATACTGAAGTGCCTGATTGCCTTTCAACCACATCATATCCTACATAACTGACAAGCTGTTTTCTATTCTTTATCTGTGTAAACCCTCTTGTCTCAGCAACAATAACAGCTGCTGACATTGCACCAATTCCCTTGATGGTCTGTATTTTGCCCATTTTTTTTTCAAGCCATTCATGCTTACTAATTAGATTTTGTATTTCCTTTTCAACCTTTCCGATTTGCTTTTCAATCGAAGTGATCACTTGTTTATTTGTCTTCAAAACAAAATGTGATGCCCCGTGGCTAAACTCTTTACTGTGAAGCATGTTTTTAAGTGAGACCTTCTGGCATTGCAGTTGTTCATGGAGTCGAGTTAACTGTCGAAGTTCATGAAATATAGGCGAAGCAGGTTCCCAAAGCTCAAATCTTCGTTCCGCACCGATTTGAGCTATTGCTCGGGCATCTACAAAATCGTTCTTAGTCTTTACATTTAGACTCTTGATGTAGTGCTTCACCTTATTGGGAAGAATAACAACTACGGGTTGTTTGTTTTTGTGGAGATAATTAGCCAGATGCTCATAATAAACTCCCGTTGCTTCCATATGAAAGCAAATAGGGACTCCTTTTTGATGATTGTTCTTCATCCATTTGAGTAATTGGTTGAACCCCGTTTGATTGTTAGCGTAACGATGAACACTTGTAAATGATACTTCCTGAGAAATAGTGAGTGAACAGATTGTGGCATGAAAACTATCCTTTGAGCAATCAATGCCGATACTTTGTTTGATAAATCCAGACATAGCGATAAGTTTATGAAACTCAATTTCGCGATTCCTTCTGATGCCTTTGCTTTTGTATTATCCTTGCTTATCTGGTAGATAGCATTAAGTACTGTTCTGGCTTTGGAAAGAAAAGAAGGAACAGGAAAGGTCTTTTTTACGATATAGTTCTTGACTTATCTAGCCCCCATTAAGATCTCTGCCCCTTCTCGCTAATTGTGTTTACTATTTATACAAAACTAATTACTGGTAAAGATAAAAGCCCCTCTCGGTTCAAGCGAGAGGGGCTTCAAATAATGTTATAGGGTTACCCTTTTAGATCGCAGAGTATTTGATTGACTGGTAGGTGATTGGTTTTTCTTTAATCATTCTATAAAGAAGTTTTTCTAGGATTGTTTCTCTGAAATTCAATCGGTTAAACCGAAAGAAATACTCTTCAATATATTGATTTAGAGTCTCTTTGTTGCAGTATGAATGTACGCCTCTCAACCAGTTTTTGAAGTTTCTTATTTGAAGATGTAACATTTTGAAATTTTGTCCTTTGTCGGAGAGTTTTTGTTCAAAATGGGGATATTTCTTCATTAATGGTTTGTAACCACTCCAGCCATCAGTTGTGATCTTCGCTTCAGTACTTATATGTATTTCGAATATCTTGCTCAATGATTTGGAACTATAGTCTTCGATTACTTTTGCATACCCTCTTCCCGTTTTTCCGTTTCGATATTCTAATG
>JABSPP010000368.1 GCA_013214275.1 Flavobacteriaceae bacterium | reverse complement strand
CATCGACCTAACATTCCACTGAACAAGCAGTTTACCATTACTTTTGACTCAACCCGATACGATCAGAAAGAGTTAGATGCCTTGTTTATTGCTAATATCAACAATAAAAAATACCCAAGCTATCAATATACCAGAAAAAGAAAGAATAAAATATTTACTACCACAAAAACTCTGGGCGAATATACATTGATGCGCGACACCGAAAAACCAAAGATTTACCACCCAAATTTCAAAAAGGGAAGCTGGATGACCAATTATAAATTCCTGACCATAAAAATTTCCGATGCGCTATCTGGAATTAAATCTTTTGACGCCTACATTGATGGTGAATGGATTCTCATGGAGTATGATTTAAAAAGAAAACAATTATCTTACGATTTTAGAGATAAAAAATTGGTAGGTAGCAAACATATCTTTAAACTTGTAGTCTCTGATCACGTAGGAAATACGAAAATCTACAGCTCTACGTTTTACAGAAAGTAAGTTTTATCTCTGTGAGAAAATTTTTATTTGTAGTGTTTTTAGTCCCAGTTGTTGTTTTTTCGCAAAAGACTGCTATCGTAAAGGGGTTCGTTACAAACAAGCAAAACAAGCCCATAGAAAATGTGACTGTAAGCTTCGATAACACAGGAACTACTACCAAAAAAAATGGCTATTATGAGATCAGAATACCTCTAAATAAAGAGGTGAAACTCACCTTTAGATCTGTTGGTTACAACGAATTGTCTAAAGAATTTAAAGCAACCAGAGTTTCCATAATTCGCTTCTCTCCTGTAATGGTTGCCAAAACCGAAGTTTTAGAAACTGTAGTTGTAAAAAGCAATGAAAAAAGTGCCAAAGGTGAACTGAATATCGATGCAAAACTAGTGACTAAAATTCCAAGCGCAAACCAGAGTGTCACCACCATTTTAATGACGCTCCCCGGCGTTAGTAACAACAATGAGTTAAGTACGCAATACAATGTCCGTGGTGGGAATTTTGATGAAAACTTGGTCTATATTAACGGCATTGAAATTTACAGCCCATTTTTAATTCGTTCTGGTCAGCAAGAAGGACTCAATTTTGTAAATACCAATATGGTACAAAACATCAACTTCTCTGCGGGAGGGTTCCAAGCTAGATATGGCGATCGACTTTCATCGGTACTAGATATTACCTACAGAAAACCAAAGGAATTTGGTCTGTCTGTAGGTGGAAGCCTACTAGGTGGAAGTGTGACTGTAGAAGATGTATTCATGGAGGATCGGCTTAGTGCTATTGTTGGTGTTCGCTACCGCGATAATAGCCTGTTTGTAAATAGCAAACAGATCCAGACAAACTTTAAACCCCGATTTACAGATATACAAGGATATGTGTCTTACAAATACGATGAGCAGTGGACTTTTAATTTCTTGGGAAATTTCTCCTTGAACGATTATGATTATCAGCCCGTCACCCGTCGCACGCGATTTGGAACAATTAGTAATCCTCTAGAACTCATTGTTTTTTATAACGGACAAGAACGCGATCAATACCTCACCATGTTTGGAGCACTAAGTTCAGAATACAAGGTAAACGATAACTTAAAATTTACCGCAAATATCTCTGCTTACAATACTCAAGAAGAGGAGTATTTTGACATCGCAGCCACCTATAATCTGGGTGAAGTAGATACAAATATTGGTTCTCAAACATTTGGTGAAGTAACCTACGCAGAAGGTATTGGGTCTCAGTTAAATCACTCTAGAAATGATCTCGATGCCTTAATTACCAATATACAATTACGAGCGACTTATAAAAAAGATGAAGAGCAAATCGAAGCTGGCATCAAATATCAAAAAGAGGATATTCGTGACCGCATCAGAGAATATGAGGTGATCGACTCACTGGGATTTTCTGTCCGGCCTCTAGAAACACAGTTCATCAACGATCAACCCTACACCCCTTTTACAGGTCCTATCACCCCTTTTCAAAGCATTCGTGCCGATAATGATCTAACAAATAATAGGATCATGGGATTCATTCAATACAGCAAACGCGACTTTTGGGGAGATCACAAAATTTGGTGGAATGTAGGTGTACGAGGACAGTCTTGGTCTGTAAAAGCAAATGGGTTCAAAGCTATCAGCCAATTGATCTTGAGTCCAAGAGCTCAGTTTTCAATAA
>JABSPP010000367.1 GCA_013214275.1 Flavobacteriaceae bacterium | reverse complement strand
AGGGATCCTCTTTTTCGGTACGAAAAAACCCTGTCGCTTTAAATATCTTTCCTTTCCAGCTGCCATACTTGTCCAGCTCTTTATGATTAATTTTTGAGTTGCTATAGACTGAGTGAATTCCACTGGCCAAGGATGCGGCCATGGAATACTTAATGACGTTTCTTCTTTTCATAACTAAACTTTCCCGAAAATCCTTTTTCATTATTACGCCGTCCGTGCTAGAATTTTACTAAAGATGAATTTTCCGGCCTGTTTGATCGAATTCTGGCAAAGCTTATTAAAATTCGTTGCCTCAGCCATCAATTCTTTTTCGATCTGAGCCCGAATGTCAGCAAATGAATAATGCTTTGAGTTTTGAATTCTTCGGTCTGGTGCAGATTCTTGCTTTATTGCATAAATCCATACCAAAGTCATTGCAGTACATGTGAAATTGAAATGATTTTCAACAGCATTCTTCTTACGAGATTGATTATCCAAGGCCCCGAGTTCGTGTTTCAGCTCTTTAAAACCGGCCTCAATTTTCCAGCGTGCGGCATAATACTCAATTGCTTTTTCGGCACTTAATTCTAAGTCTGTTGTAAAAATAGGAAAGACAAAGCCGTTTTTTCTGTAAACGAAAATAACTTTGATTTTACGCCTCAGAGCTTTGCTCATTACGATAGTTTCAGAATATAGGATGTCCCTATTATTTGAATACATAAAAATGTTCGCTGATTGTGCGCTTGCCTTGAGAGCCTTGGCCAAAGCACTGACACTTTCAATTCTCCTGCCATATTTTGGGCGACGCCCACGACCCGTTTTTTTGCCTTCCGGTAATTCATATAGTGAAGAATTGATACGTAAACGACTCAAAACGTGGATTGAATTTTCAGTAACAGCGCGAACTCCATCGAGCAGAGCTTTTACACCAAACCAAGAATCACAAGTCAATAGTATTTGTTGATTTTTAAAGTTTTCGGAAATTTGCAGGATATGCTTTATGCTCAGTTCGATCTTCGACTGCCCCGTTCTTGTTTTGAGCTGCTTTTTGGGAACATAATTATCCTGTAAAAGAGGCAGAAAAGCCCAACGGCCTTTAACCATACTCAGAATTCCTGTCACTACACGGCAGTGACCCCAGAGGTATTTACTTGAATTCACTTTGGCGGCATGATCAAAATGAGTTGCAGCTCCCTCAATTTTCTTACCACTTTTTCCATATGTAGAGTCATCGACAGCAAGAAGAAGTCTGCCCTGTGTAAGAATATTATCGCCCATCATGCGAATGCTGCGCAAACGAAGTTTTGTCCAAGGCATGTTAGGACTATTCAGTAAAGCGTAAAAACGTTTTTGAGTAATTCCTTTATCCGCAAACAGTGGAGCAAATCTTTGCCAAATTGCCGAAATACATTTTTTAGAGGAGCTGCAAACCATACCAATGATAAGACAGCGGAAGATTGAGCGACGGTATGGCGAGAAATCTTCAGAAAGCTGCTTGAGAAGTGAAGAAAAGCTGGAGTCTTTCATGATGTAACCTTGTTAACTTGTTGATAATCAAATAGTTAATAATGGTTATTTGCAATATTTCAACATACCAAAAATAGTCATAAACTATTAATTATAAAAATATTATGTATGGACTCCATAGGCATCATACAAGGCAAATGTTGGGAGTTTTTTGAGTTTGAAGTTGCCAAAAGCTCTCTTGGTGGAACAGGGTATACTTAGAAGCTACCTGTGTGGACATTAGATACTGGTTAGGTGAAATTTCGAATTTGGACCTCTTAGCAGATTCCAGAATAAAAAGTTTACTTTTTTTAAAGAGGGACCTCATATGTAACTATTGTTAATGGTCTCAAATATTGATGTTTAAAAATGGGAAAAGTTTAATATATAAAGACCTTCCCAGATTTAATTGATCGGATGATGACCTTTCTTTCTCTTGTAGGTTGATTTTACTGCACCGCAACTTTTTGCGTCGTCATTAGCGTAAACACAGGAATCAAGAATAAGGACTACCTGTGAAGGCTTGGAAGCTTTAAGCGCACTAAGAAAAATCCGGCGAATAAGCGGCCGAAATAAGTTAATTTCGTATGGTTTTACTTTGTCCAGAAGTCTTTGAAGTTGCGGGATATTGAGAGTTTTTTTTACAGCCGTGTAGCTTTTACCG
>JABSPP010000366.1 GCA_013214275.1 Flavobacteriaceae bacterium | reverse complement strand
ATCTGGAGAGTAGGATGGTAGATAAAATAACTGGCTCTGTGTTGATTTAGGTGGGTAATGGGTAAAATACTATTTTATAGGATGCATAATTCTGGAAAAACCGG
Source organism: Flavobacteriaceae bacterium (assembly GCA_013214275.1). Lineage (GTDB taxonomy): Bacteria > Bacteroidota > Bacteroidia > Flavobacteriales > Flavobacteriaceae > Polaribacter. The sequence continues at coordinate 2,066 of JABSPP010000366.1, read as the reverse complement.
TCAATGTGACAACCCCATACCGTAACAATTACCGATGCCAACGATTGCATCGCGATAGACACAATTTCTGTAGACTGCCCTTCCGATTGTATGTTGTCCATTTTGGGTGCCGTTTCCGGCAATGGAAATCTGTTAACGCAAGGAACCGTGGAAGTCTATAATGCTAATGGAGATTACGATCAAACTGTTTCTGTAAACTCTAATGGAACTTTTAAAATCAAATCTTTATGCGAAACGGAATATGTGCTAAAAGCGATTCCTGCAGGCGTAGATGAATGGAGTTATTTACCAACGTACTACGACGATGCAGACAATTTCGACGATGTGTATACAATCAATATGTTGGCCAATGTAATAGAGCTAAACATCGATTTAATTCCTTTCGTTGGTATCAACGATCAACAGTTGAATGAAGAGTTAATTTCCATCTACCCCAACCCTACCAACGGTAATTTTGTGGTAGATCTTGGCGAACAAAAAGATGAAACAACCATCACGATAAGCACCATAATAGGCGGTAAAATTGCAGAATCAACCCACACCCAAAGCCAGTTGATTGATCTTACTTTAAACGCCCCACAAGGCTTGTACTTAATCACAATTATATCGAACGGTCAACAAGCCACCTACAAATTGGTTAAAGAATAAAAGCCTAACCAAAACGCAATGCAAGTTCCCCTCTCGAGAGCTACCGTGTGTACACATCTTTATACATCTTCCAACCTTCGAATATATCATAGAATCTCATTAATCCAATCCAAAGTGTGGTAATACCAGGCGGCCTTTCCGATTTATATCCTTTCCATCCACCTAATCGAGCTATAATCCAAGTTGTATGTGATAAGGATTCTTTAAGGAAAGGGTTTTGAAGTTTTGAGTTTTCCCTTCTAAGATGGTACATTGAATCTCTAAGCATTCTAACTCCTGCTCACTGAAACACATCATAGATTCTAAGTTTTCTCCTTCTGGTATGTTGTAGCAATAGCGCATCTGAAATAACTTTGTTATTGTAGAGAGCATTAATAAGCTTAGTTTTCTTACAGCTTTAGGTGATTCCAATTCACTTGCTTCAATATTATATCCTTCCTTTTTTAGTATTCTAAAAACTTCTTCAATCATCCACCTCCAGCTATACCATTGAATAACCAATAGTGCCTCTTCAATACTTGTTATTGGACAAGTGGTTAACAGTTTCCAATTAATTAAACTGTTGGAATTTGAATTGATCTCCCTAGCTTCAATTATGTATAGCGAAACTTTATCTTTGACCTCTTTAGATACACTAGCTGGCCGAATTATGGTTGCTGGGCAAAACCTAACTTCTAAATCCGCGGTACGTTTTGCTTGGTTTTTACGCTTATCTCCAGCAATATTTATAGAATAAGTGCCAGCAACTTTAGTTGCACTAACTTTATCAAATAGCTTTTCTCCTCCATCCAAAACTCTGTTACTTGTAGCCCGAATCAGTAAGTCTGTTTTTTTATCGGGAACCGTAGCAAATTGATCGAAAATATCACCCTCTCTATCTTGAACGATAATTATTCTTTCAGCTTCATAGAGCGTCTTTTTTGTATTCAAAGATGCTTCTATCCAACGGTATGACTCCTTTTCTTGAATTGGAAGCTTTTGATATTTTCGATCGTGTTTTGTGATCTTGTCATTAGCCCTGTTCCAAATTTTAACATCAGAATAACCAAAAGGAAAGCCACTCCATGCATCAACTACGAACGAAGGGTGCATCAGAAAACCCAAGCCATATTTGGAAGCATTTGTTTTACCGATAGATTCATCATGAGATATCCTGTTTTTATGACTGTAAAGATTAATTTCTGTAGTGTCTTGAATACTCAATACTACTCGACCTTTTATAGCGCAGCCACACAAGTCAGTAATTTGTTTTGCGATTTCTTCTTCTGTGGTATTATCGTTTCTTAGAAAACGATACCAAGCTCGTTGGCTGGCATTATCATTTGATATTTGACGAATTGAGTGAACACATTTGGTAAATAATTCACTGACCATCTTTCTTGCTCGGAGCTGTAACCTGCGGTCTCCAAAGCATCCTT
>JABSPP010000365.1 GCA_013214275.1 Flavobacteriaceae bacterium | reverse complement strand
ACCTTATGGCATCTAGCTTATCCAATTCCGCCTGTGCTAAATCGGGACGTGTTTCACCAAGCTCTTTTGCTCTTTGTTTGTATTGCTCGGCCAGTTCACGAATTTCGGCTATGATAACGGCTTGGTTTTGTTGTTCTAAATTATCAAATTGAATACGTTGCTCTCGAAGTTCGTCATGACTCATATTGTTCACTTTATCTGCATTCATACCGTATTCATTTATAAAAATGAGGCGTAGCGTATCAAAATCACCATTTCTCTCTGCATTTGCCATTCGGTTTTGACGCTCACGACTGGCTTTGAATTCATCTAACTTTCCATCAAGCCCATTGAAAATCTCATTAAGGTCATTTAAAAGACTTAATTCGTATTGTAATAGCAAATTCTTGAAATCTTCTTCCTTTTTCTTTTCAGCTTTTAATCGTTTTTCTTCAATGACCTCAGAGAGATATGTATTGGCAATATCTACACGATTTCCAGATTTTTCAGCAAGCAATAACTCATTTTCGGCATCTGCTTTAACCGTCGCAGCATCCTTAGTATGTTCATTAGTATCGTAGGACATTGATTTTCCCCATTTCCCCATAATCCTATATTATTTTACGAAAAGAACCTTAATATTTACTTTACGTTTAGATTGCATTTTAACTAAATATCATCAGTAAAAGGGACAATATCAGGAGCGATTTTGCTTTACGTGCTGTTTGTAAACCAGTGCAAATATAGCCTTACGCCTTTGCGCTCATGCAAGACCAAGCCCTTCGGGTTGTCGAATATTTTTTCTTTTGGAAAAAATGACCGCCCAAGTCTTGCCTCTTCCACCGCTGCGGCAATCATTGCCCTGTTTTACAAACAGCCCTTTAGCCCAAAAAAAAAAGAAAAAAATTAATGGAGAGGGTAAGCGCGTCTGAATGGGATCTGCCAGACGTATACGACTGTAACCTCTGTTTATACTTTTCTTAATTATTTTGCTCTAAGCCGTTGTTATAAAACACGTTTCAAGAAAGGAAAACGACATGGAAAACCATATTTTTTATACTGAAATCAGAAATCAAATCGTATCAGAATTGTTAAACAGTCCAGGGGATTTGTTAAAGATTAAACATATCATGCATCTTGAAAATGGCGGACAATCGCATTTTTCAATTTGCTCAGAGGCAGCAAGGGTCTTTTATTCTGTACAGGATTTATCAGGTATTAGAATGATCAATCAATCCAAGGCATTGTCCTACTATTCAAAAAGAATTTTTAAGCAGCTTATTCAAAACAAGAAGTTATCAGGTATTGAAATCATTACCATCGCCTCTGAAACCATTCAGCAATTTTCTTAAAAATTCTACTGACTGACTAATACCCTTAGTCAGTTCTGTTTCACAAAATGTATCTCAATTTTTGCGCATCTGATCCTTTAGATGGTGCAAGCCCACGCTCGACCCCCACAATTAAAAAGGAGAGAATATGAACGCTGCTTTTTTACGAAAAAGTTTGAACTGTATCATTCGAAATGAACCCAATAGCATTAGTGCTTTCGTGGCTATAGAAGCTCTAAAGCATGATGATGTCAGAGGTTTTTTCTTGAATCTCAAAAAACAAGGTTGTATCTCTGGGATGATACCTTCACTAAATTTCTATGAGCAAACCCACCAGTTTTTTGATCAGTACTATGATGAGATTGAACAAATCCGAATAGATTATCAAAAACAAACAGGTGAACAGGCAAACATTCCATACGACTTAAAAACGTCTTTATCGTGGTTTGCCTTTGAACAAACTGCACAAAATTTGATTCAGGAATTAGAGATTACCTTATCAGATAATTAGGCGTTCCCCCTCACTCGGCTAAGGTTTCGCTTCGCTCACGAGCTGAAAAAGTGTTTCCCAAAGTTTTTTGTTTTTCAAACTTTTGAAAAAAACTTGGGAGATACCCCTCGCTTTTTAAGACCAAGCCTTCGTACACCCCCTCTTTGTAAACCATTGGTTCTATGGAAGCGCCCCACCGCGCTAACGCTTTCGGTGGAGTACTTCAAAGAACCACCAACCCATTTTATGAAAGGAACTAAAAATGGAAAAGAAAAAAGAAAACACAAAACCCACTACTACAGCACAAAAGCTATTTGCTGATACCAACGTATCAATGAAGACAGGACGATTGGTAGGTGATCCTCAAATCC
>JABSPP010000364.1 GCA_013214275.1 Flavobacteriaceae bacterium | reverse complement strand
TCATCGTAATGATCTGCAGTTAACTCAGTCATGATGCTTGTTCCTTTTCAAGTTTAAATGCTCAGGATAGTGAATATAAACATTTACATAAACACCGCCAGTATTTTCTTTACCTTCTGGTACAGGATCTCCCTCGCCAGAAAATAAAGATTTAAACTTTCCATCCTCGATAATCCCAAAATCATAAAAAGGGGATGGATCGACATCGTTATAAATCTCTTTAATGTGATCAAAGTTAAATTTACTGAATTTTAGTTTATGCACGATACTATTATAAACAGTCAAATCTTTAACTAGTTGTAATTCTGTAGTTTGAAATTTAATTATTAACTCACTCATCCTACTTGTTCCTTTTCGGTAACGGATATTTTAATTGAAAATGTAGGTCCGTCTAATTCGAAAGTATCTTTCTTTAATGATAAAAGAGCTACAGATAATAAAAATGCAAGGCTTGTAGCGAACTCTTCACCCGTCACAATTTTATCTCGATATAGTTTTATAACCTCTTCCTCTATCTTGTGTATTTCGTTATTCATGATGCTTGTTCCTTTTCAAGTTTAAATTAAAATGGTATTTCTTCATTGTCCTGATTGAACCCTATCAGACCAGATCTGTGACATAATACATCTCTAGTTTCTTTAGTGAACTCAGAATCAACATCATGGCCGAACCATTCACATGCAGCTATAACGCCCATGTTTCTTATTCCGTTTTCAAAAATGTCATTAGAACAAGTTGCCTCCACTTGTGGTATTTCGTCAGGTCCACCGTATTTTAATTCTTCATTCATTTCTGTTCATCCTTATTAAGTGCTTTTAAGTGCTTTGTCATATCATCAATTTTACTCATGACGTACTTTTTATCCTTTTCTGATTCAAACCAATACTCAAAGTAATCGCCAATTTGGTTTACACATTTCAATAAAGCGTAAGATACTTTTAATTCTTTACTCATTAATATCATCCTTATTAAGTGAAATATTCAATGCGTTTGCTTTTAAGAAGTTCAATGTGCCAATCTTCAACTTTACCGACAGTTTTAAAATCTTCTTGGGATATACAGCGCCATCTCATATCACCAGACACAGAAGATAATTCAAATGGCTTTGTTGAAGATACTATTGCCGCACTGTAAGCCGTACACCCTGACCTTAATTGATCACCGTCTATTCTTTGGACTATATCGCCAATATTAAAATCATTCATTACTGTTCATCTCCGTTACTGGTTACAATTGATTGAATTTTTGTTACGCAAACTATGCCTCTTGGTTCGTTTCTTCTTAGTAGCTCTTTTTCGCATTCATTATTTATATGGATTAAAGTTATTTGGTAAGCTAAAGCACCAACAATTAAACCTGACAAAAGACCAATAAATACAAAAACTGAAAATTCATTTCTACCATTCATGCGAAGCTCTCCAATATTAATTCACCTTCAAGGTAATGCCCTACATTCAAAGTTTCATCAAATGCCTTTTTTCCATCCTCTAATGCTCCAAACCTGCTTGCAGATTCAACTTCCCACATACCTAAATCACAACTACAGGTATAAGTACCTTTTGGTGTTTGCTTGGTTGTGGTGTTTAATTCAAATAATGACATCATGCGAAGCTCTCCGTTAGATCTGTGAACACACCAGGTGCGGCTATTTTGTGTTTCTTTTCATCATGCAGTGCAACCCATTCGCAATGTAAATAAGTGTACATATGCTCATCACATTTTGAATTTACGCATGTTTTGCGGTGTGCTATGTCTGAGTTTGCTTTTTTGCCGCAACATGGGCAGTTTTGATAATTATTCATTTGGTATCCCCTTTAATTTTTGAATAAACCGTAATCTTAGCTTTCTTAACGCCTATGTCATGCAACATAAAATTAGTTGGCTCTCTATTGCCATTCAAAACCATAGTTACAAATGATTTAGTGAAACCCATGGACTTGGCGTAGTCAGATTGACTTTTAAAATTTACCCGGATATAAAACCCTAGCTCTTCCACTACATCTTGCTGATTCATGTAAACCCCTTTAGTTAATTAAGTACACTAACAATAGTTAACTAAGCGCAGTTAGTCAAGTTTATTTATAATTTATTTCACGCAATAAAAAAGAGCCATTGGGCCCTCTTTGTTTATTTTGTTTGTTGAAATTATTTTATTTCAGATTTAGATCTTACCTCCGCTTCCAG
>JABSPP010000363.1 GCA_013214275.1 Flavobacteriaceae bacterium | reverse complement strand
ACTTTTTTCTATCATTTAAAGTAATTTCGATATTGGTTGCATCTTTTATTACGTGATTGTTTGTAACAATATAACCGTCTGATGAGATAATCACACCACTTCCTGTACCAACTTGTTCGTACTTTCTTCCACCATTAAAGATATCTGAGAAGGAGGTGATTCCAGTTTTTACAGCGGTATTTTTTACGTGGACAACAGCATGAACTGTTTTTTCTGCTGCAACTGTAAAATCCGTGGGTTCATAGGTGGCATTCGTCATTTCAAATGCGGGTTTGAAATTTGTTTGAAAGGTTTGCAAAGGTTGCTCTTCCCTTTTTTCGACTATTGGTTTCTCTACGAGATTTGTATACCCTCCTATGGCAATAACTCCACCAAGTATTGCCATTACCAAATAACTTAAATTTTTCTTCATGATCGTTTCAATTTGTGTTGCTTCAAAAATAAAAAATTTTAACATGTCGTATTGTGAGATTAACGCATTCTTAACGATTTTTAACCCCTTTTTAACACAGAAACATTGTGATGCTTTTTTATATATTTGTTAGCCATGTTTTTGCAATTTTACAAATACCAAGGGGCTGGAAATGACTTCATTTTTATTGACAATAGAGATGCGATATTTCCAGTAGAAAAAGGAGCATCCATCTCTGGTTGGTGTGATCGTCATTTCGGGATTGGAGCGGACGGATTAATCTTTATTGAGGAGGATGAAAACACAGATTTTAGGATGGTATTTTTCAATCCTGATGGTAGTCAGACCATGTGTGGAAACGGAGCTAGGTGTGCGGTGGCTTTTGCAAAGAAGTTGGGAATTATTGAGGATGAAGCAACTTTTATGGCTTGCGATGGGATCCACAAGGCAAGGATAAATGAGGATGCTACCGTTGCTCTGGGAATGCTGGATGTCGAAAAAATTGACGTATTTGAAAATCATGTCTTTGTGAATACAGGAACTGCACATCATGTTGAGCTTGTTAAAAATCTAGAACGATATCCAGTGGTGAGTACAGGGAGGAAATTGCGTTATGAGCTTTATGGTGAGGAAGGGAGTAATATCAATTTTGTAGAGCAAAAAGATCAGCATACGTTTTATATACGCACCTATGAAAAGGGTGTTGAAGATGAGACTCTTGCCTGTGGTACTGGGATTACAGCTGCTGCAATTGCGATGCACAAAACAGGAAAGACCAATGAAAGCGTGGTGAATTTCTTGGCCAAAGGTGGTAATTTGACGGTTTGTTTTGATGTTGTAGAAGGAGTTTACCAACATGTTGTTCTAACAGGACCTGCTCGTTTTGTTTACAAAGGCAAAAAAGAAATCTAATGATGGTTTTACAGGGAAGACATATTGCATTGCGTGCTTTGGAACCAGAAGATCTTCAGTTCCTGTTTCAGACCGAGAATAATGTTCGATTTTGGGAGATGAGCCACACACAGGTTCCTTTTTCTAAGCACATCTTGAAGCGATATCTCGAAAATGCGCATCAAGATATCTACGAGTCCAAACAACTTCGGTTGATGATCGTTGAGCGCGAGCGCGAACAACCTGTTGGTATGATTGATATATTTGATTTTAATCCTCAACATCAAAGAGCGGGAATAGGGATTGTCATAGAGGAAACCTATCAGGGGAAAGGCTATGCATTTGAGGTTTTACAAATCTTTATTGATTATTGTTTTTCTCATTTGAATTTACATCAATTATACGCCAATATTATGCGGGATAATCTTAAGAGTATCGCCTTATTTAAAAAAGTTGGTTTTTCATTCGTTGGAGAAAAGAAGGACTGGTTGTATATCCGTGGTAAGTACAAAAGTGAACTTTTATTTCAGTTGATTTGTCAAGATCAGATCAAAAAACCTAAAAATAGATGTACAGATGAGTATGATTGAGACTTACTGTAAAGTAAAAGGTATCACGATTCATAGCTCTGGATTTCTATTCTACGGTTGTTACAGAGGTGAGATTACCAGTAAAATGTAACTGTGTGAATAAAAAGAGAATCATTTTAGGAATTGCCTTGCTTGCTGTGATTGCAATAGCAATCACAGGATGTAGCGTTTATTTAAGGATTTTTGGAAAGAACGTGGTTAGAACTGGCGATTTGTATGTTAAGACTGGTGAAGCGTTCGAGGTGTCTATGCGTTCTTTGGATACTTTTTTAGAACATCGAAATGATTTTTTATGGGT
>JABSPP010000362.1 GCA_013214275.1 Flavobacteriaceae bacterium | reverse complement strand
GTAGAAGGATGGGATGAAGAAAGATTACCACGGGGGAGGAATTTAGATTCCCAGGTAAGATCATACTCAATTTCTAATAGAGTCGTTTCGGGGCTCCACTTTCTACCACGCGAAGAAATAGCCTTAAGCAATTTGGATTCATGAATAAATCTAACTGTAGGGTCACGTGACGTAGAGAGCAAATGGTGTTTAGTTAATTGCATGCATTTCAAGAAAGTCTTGGGATGCTTACAATTAAGTCCAGCTTCGGGGAGATAGAAAATTTCGGGACTAGCTGGATGAAAAACTTTTAACCATTTTTTTAGAAATCTATTAGTAATCGCAGTAAGTTGATCAGCGAAATAAGGGGCAAAATCGTAAACAAGCAACGGCCAAGACAGGAAAGCGAGAATGTAGTTATTGTAAATCCAAGTTTTTGCAGCACCTTTTAAAAATTGTGAGTCGACAAGAGACATATGTTCTTTAAAAATCTGCAAAACAGAATCCCGTAGAGCAATGTCAGATAGACTTTTCAAAATAAGGCGACCCAAAAACTTGAAAGGATTGTCTCCGATATCGGCAATCAGGTGATTGCCGATACGGAGATTACCAATAACTGCACCATACGAAGAGCCAGTGGAGGAATCTGGCTGACAAAACGAAAGGCTCTTACATTTACTGGGCTTAGCTTCCATGCATTTAGTCCAACATAACCACTTATAGACGGAGTCAAGATTTGATTGGGCACCACGAAGGGTGCGATTAATCAGTGTATGATCATCCGCATAGACAAGCTGAGACAACTCAATGAGGCCAAATTTTCTCTTTGAATCAAAAGATTGTGAAAAGACGTATGGATCTATTCTATACTGATCGACAAAGTCTATGCAAAGTTGATAGACCAAATCGAATAAGATAGGAGAGATAGTACAGCCTTGAAACACTCCAATTTCAAAAGGGAAAAAAGAAGTGGCCCAGTTGGGAGTGACAACTTTGGCGAACAAGGAGTCGTAGTAGAGAAAAATCAGACGGATAACCCAAGTAGGCACATGATACCAACGTAGGGCAAACAAAATCAGGTTGTGTCTGACCGAACCGAACGCGTTTGCCAGGTCTAACCAAACACAAATAAATTTTTTTTTATTGCCACGAGCATCCCGAAGGGCTTCATATAGGGTCGCAGAATGTTCAATACATCCTGGAATCCGAGGAACGAAACCCTTCTGAATTCTAAGTTTTATGTACTTATTCTTGGTCAGAAACGCAGTCAACTTGGCGTTAACAATTGCCCAGAGAATTTTACTTTCTACGTTTGAACAAGCAATAGGACGAAAAAGTTTGACTTCTTTTAAATTACTAGGATCCTTGGCAATAAGCGAAATATTTGCTACTTGGTAAGAAGCTGGGACAAAACTTTCATCGAGGATGCGACAAGTGATTAAAAACAAAAGGTCAGAGCAACACGGAAGCATTTTATACACTAGGTACGAAAGACCATTTGGACCAGGGGCGGACTTATTAGATCTTTTCCGAAGAACTTTTCTAAATTTGGATTTCGTCAATTTCGAACGATCAAATCCAAAAGTCGGCAACGATGGTCTGTTGAGTCCTTCGGGTGGAGTATACGAATAGCTACGGTTAGGGTCTGAATAAGTTTTGCGAAAGTAGGATTCACAGGTTTTTTCGTCAAAGTCGGGGTCACCAGAGTTTGCTGAAGAAAACAATTTTTTGCAGAAAACGTGAGGGTTTTTGTTGAATTTTTTCTGACTTTTGTATAATTGTTTAGCTTCATGGATTTTTAATTCAGCTTTTTTTCTACGGGCTATAGAACGACGTAAACTTTGTTTTATGCAATATAACTTCTTTAACCGTTTCCGATTTAACAGAGGGTTCATGCGAAGTTTCTTAATTTCAGCTCTAAGCTTACGTTTCTTGGCTCTTAGGCGATAATAGGTACGGCTGAACTTTGGGCGGTTGACCGGCGGCTTTGACTGACCTTTTGGTTTGGCAACTAAGCCGCATTCTTTGGCCAGAAAATCTCTAACGAAGGACGTAGAATCAATGACAAGGTTGTCCAGATTGGAGGTACGACGAGTAGAAAGGGGAAACCTTTTGAGTAATTGAGATTTCAATTTATCGTTAAGGGTTTTCCATTTCTGCTTGTCACAGGCGAAGGGTAATTTGATTTTGGGTAAAACGGGGGAGGCACTAGGCG
>JABSPP010000361.1 GCA_013214275.1 Flavobacteriaceae bacterium | reverse complement strand
ATGATTGTCGTATTTGTATGATATTGATGGAAAGATAAACACTTAACTTTGGTTTAGATAGTACAAACATAAGGGCTGACCTATCGGCGCAATAGACGCTCTGTTGAGGGATCCGTGTTGATTTGTGATGTCCGATGAGTAAAACGATTTTTGTGTGTCTTCACTTGGTTAGAAGCCTTTTCTTTTGAAGCCTTTCTCGTGGTCAATTGATTCTTCAAACAGGCATCCTATCATTTTGATATTGCTAACCATAGCTATTTCAGTCGGGTTAGGGTGAGGTCTGGGTTGTACTGTATCACAAAAACACCTTGATTGTAAGAAGTATCAAAGAGCATTCTAGAGTAATCGAACTTACTTTCTACTCGATAAGAGATTCCTTGTTTGAATGTTGATTTTAATCCCCTGCCTGAAGCTAGTCGTATAGCGGTATCGTAAATAATATCAAAACCCTTTGTGGCGTAGTAAGAAGGTAAGGTATGATTCTTTCTAAGGTATTGTTTGTTAAATAGCTGAACAGCAGGTGAGTTTTCGTCAATCAAAATATCAGAGGTATAGGTAAAACCAAGTTTGGCAAGTTTGTTATTGTCTATACGATCAAACTTATTGGCTTTATTGGCTGCAAAGATCTTTATGACAGTATCTTCTGGGAGGATTTGCATCTCGGGTTCGTCATCTTCTTCATCTTTTGCATCAGGGTCATTGTCAGAATCGTCGTCGTCCTCCTCCTCGGGTTCTTCCGTTGGAAGGCTTATCAAACTGTTGACCACATCCGATGCAATTACACGTTGGTCGGTAGCAAGGATTACCCAGTTGGCTACCTCAGCTTTTAAAGAATTGATTATAAAATGCTTGGCAATATACCCTTCGTTGGGATGTAGGATCTTCACTTCTTGAATAGAGTCATGTTGTAAGAGCGTATTTTTGATCAACTCACTATTGCTTACAGATGTCGATGTACTATCTCCAATGATAAGAATGTTTTCATTTGAATACGTTCCTAAGATATGCTCCATCAATGCTTTTTGGTGTATCTCTTTATCTGGAAGGGTTTTAATGATTCTGGACGCTGTAAACTTATCTTGGTTTCTGGAAAAGACTGGAAAAACAACAGGAACAGAAGTTCTGTTGGCTACCTTAGGTACCTCGTCGGAATATAAAGGTCCAATAATCGCATCGTAGTCATCAAAATTAGTGGTGCTGAGGATGGAATCTATTTTGGTATTTTTTCTACCCGTATCAAACAAGTTCATATTAACTGTTAAGCCTTGTTTGCGCAATGAATCCACAGCAACAGTAGCTCCCAGATATAAATCGGTAGTAATGTTGGCTAGTATATTTTTTTTAAAAATATCTTTTCCGTCAATTGTGTCGTATGCTGCAGCACGAAAGGGTAATAGCATTGCCAGCTGTAGAGTAGTATTTTGCTGAATGGTGTCTTGGTAGATCAAGATTTCATCTTCATGACCAACAGGTTTGATTTTCAGAAGCATTTCTGGTTGTAAGCCTTCGGAAAGTTCTGGATTCAGTTCCTTAATCTCGTCTTCTGTTACATTGTAAAATCGAGTTAAACTGTAAAATGTATCTCCTTTTTTAACTTTGTGAACTACAAAGTCCCTCATCAATGTTTCTAAAGTTGTGACTTCTTTCTCTTCATCAGTTTCATTTGATTTTTCTGTTGTGAGTGTCGTAGATTCGGTTTCTTTGAACTTTTTATTGGGAATGATAATCGTGGTATTGGGTTTGGGTCGCCTGCCTACATCGGGATTCAGACGCAGTAGATCTTTGGTTTTCATATTCAGCTGATTGGCGATGCTCTTCATAGTTTCGCCAGATTTTACAGTATATGAAATGTATTTTTTTTGCTGTGCACAAGATGATGCAATAACAAAGCTACATCGCACAATAAGTAGTTTAAATCCTCGCATATATTATTCCCATTCGATGGTAGCAGGTGGTTTTGAACTAATATCATAGACCACTCTATTGACCCCTTTTACCTTATTAATAATTTGATTGGATGTTTTTTGCAAAAATGCGTACGGTAAATTTACCCAATCTGCCGTCATCCCATCAGTACTTTCTACTGCTCTTAACGCCACTACCTTTTCGTAGGTTCTTTCATCGCCCATAACCCCTACCGAGTTCACAGGTAAAAGCATAGCTCCTGCTTGCCAGACCTTATCGTAAAGTCCACTGTCTTTTAAT
>JABSPP010000360.1 GCA_013214275.1 Flavobacteriaceae bacterium | reverse complement strand
TGCCTATTTACTGCCCGATGAGCGTACACTATCAATAAACGAATTTCAACACCAAACACAGCGGCCAAGAGAGATTTTTCAGGATATAAAAATGGAATACTCCATTAAGGAAAATCAAGATCTTAATATCAGATTCCAGTACAAGAATGTTTTCTCAAAAACAAACTCTATCAACGAAACAGCATTGATAAATGCAATACAGTTGAATGCCGTAGAACAGAATAGATTACTGACCACGGCAACCTACCCGAAAAAACTAAGCGATAATTGGGCAGGAGAAATTGAACTTAAATTGGGCAACGAGAACCTTGATGAAAATTCGGATATATTATACACTGATGGTGCTTTACAGAACATTGATCAGTCATTTCTTTGGGGCAGTTTCAACATAGGCGGTGATGTCAATCTTTACGGAAAGATATCCCAAGGAACTTTTGTCAACTTCTACTCAGGTTGGAACAAGTCGGTTTTGGAATTGAAGCCTTTGTTTTCAGGCCAATATGAACTGAGCAATCTGTATTCAGAATTAGAAGTTAGAAAGGAACTGAACAAGTTCACTATAAACGGTACTGTAAGGTTACGTGGAGTTAATCTGGAATTTGACAAATCAAGAGCAAAGAAATCACTGTTTGAACCACTTTTGGGCATCTCCTATGAAGAACAAGTACTTGACAACATAGAACTCAATGTTAAAACCCTTTTCAGTTCGGAAAACAATTTTATTCAGCCCAATCAGTTGTTCAGCCAAAGTGTTTTCGTAGATTACCGTTCCGTTTTTTCCTATCAAGCAGATTTTTCCCTGCCACAAAAAAGCAACCTTTTTTTAACATCTGTAAGAATTTCGGAAAATGAAAAGGCCTATTTGACATCAAACATTGAAATAGGGCTAGAGAGCTTATCAAACGGCCTTGTTCCTTACTTGTTTTTTAAAGATGAGGTTGTATCTACACAGTTCGTGCAATCTGAAAATGTGGAATCTATTTTCACTAATTTTGGTGTGGACAAGTATTTTTCAAAGTTGAAAACAAACCTTGGTCTGGCGTATTCGACCCAATTGAGCAAATCGTTCCTGTCCGTTGATGGGCAATTTGGACAAAGTCGTTTACTGACACAACAGTGGAAATTGGACGCAGGAATTGTATTGTCTGGAAAATTAAATGTTAGTGCATCGGCTTCAATTAACTCCAATTCTAATGAATGGTCGGGCGAGGAAAACAGTTTTAGCTTCAACAAATATTTTTTTAAATCTGTTTATAAGCCAATCCAACGATTTAGATTTGTGGGTGAAATCCAAATTTTGGATTTCGGCCAGGAATTAGGCGGTGTTAGTTCGCTTTCAAATTTCTCGGTGATATATAATAGCCCAGATAATGATAATTGGTCTTTTGATATAAGGCTTAATAACATTTTTGACATGAGGAACGTTGGGATTGGCAACAACAGCCCGTCCTTCTTTTCTCAAACAAATTATCCAATTCAACCCAGATTTATTCTCGCTTCTGTAACACGGAGATTTTAAAAACGGCTACCAACAAAACCTATACACAACGTTACCCATTTGTAATTTTACTCTAACTGCTAAAATACCCAAAAAATTCCAACCAATTCTAACACCGACTACTTTAGGTGAGCATATACGGAAAGTGAGATTAGAACGTAATCATACACAAGGATACGTTGCTAAGCTGCTGAATATTAACCAGATGTACTTATCATCATGGGAATTGAATCAGAAGAAACCACATCCAAAACACCTTGAGAATATTATTGAGTACCTTGGTTATCTACCAGAGATTAATGTTGAGTATGAACGTTTGGGAATGGTAACCAAGTTGTATCGACTAAAACATCAACTTTCCTTAGAAAAGTTTTGTCAGATGGCTAACGTTGATATTGATATGGTGTTTAAGTGGGAGCATGCGAGGTATTGTAAAGTTCATAATCACCAAAGATCTCAAGCGATTTTCAAATAAGTGATAAGAGTCTGTTAATATGTATATATTTGTTTCCAGTGAAATATTTATTCAATAAATTTAAAACAAATTGAAAATACATATTAATAAAGATAGTGCTTCTGGTGAAATTATTAATGATAAATTTAATTTAGATTAAAATGGTATTACAGATTGGTTGTTTAGTAAAAATCTTATTAAAAAAAATCAATCAGTTATAGAGTATATTGATTTAATGCCTTGGTCTAGGAGAGG
>JABSPP010000036.1 GCA_013214275.1 Flavobacteriaceae bacterium | reverse complement strand
GGCACTACCGTCAGTGACAAAATCATTGCCGCAATAAGAGCGATAACAACAGTTATTGCCATGGGATGAAACATCTTTCCCTCTACGCCTGTTAAAGTAAAAATAGGCAGATAAACAGCGGTTATGATCCCGACTCCAAATAAGCTGGGCCTGATTACTTCAATCGTTGCTATTTTCACTTCTTCTAGACGTTCCTTGAGTTGAAGAAGTCTGCCGTGATGCTGTTGGGCTTCAGATAAGCGCCTAATACAGTTATCAACAATGATGAAAGCGCCATCGACAATCAGACCAAAATCTAAAGCCCCCACACTCCTCAGATTTTCCGAAACACCTATCTGGACCATTCCAGTGATTGTCATCATCATAGCAATAGGTATGATCGCAGCCGTAATAAGAGCCGCTCGAATATTGCCTAGTAGTAAAAATAATATGACAATTACGAGTAATGCTCCTTCCAGCAGGTTCTTCTGCACAGTGTTTATCGCTTTGTCGACCAGTGTAGTTCGATCATAGGCGGGTTCAGTAACTACCCAGCTTGGTAACGATCTTTGAATTTCAGTTAATTTACTGGCAGTTAAAGCTGCAACTTCCCTTGAGTTTTCTCCCAGCAACATCATGACCGTTCCCATCACTGTCTCTTTACCATTTCTTGTAGCGGCACCGGTCCTCAGCTGCTTACCCAAGCCTACAGTTCCAATATCTTTTATTAGAACAGGAACAGATCCTTTTTTTCCTACTACGACATTTTCGATATCCTTTATCCCTGTCAATTGACCTGGAGAGCGAACAAGAAGTTGCTCGCCATTTTTCTCAATATAGCCTGCTCCAGCATTATCATTGTTTAAATATAGTGCTTCAGAAATGTCTTTAAGCGAGACTCCCATCTCCAGCATTTTTACAGGGTCGGGATTGACGTGATATTGCTTGTCATAACCTCCAATAGTGTTTACTTCTACTACTCCCGGAACCTGGGCTAACTGTGGTCGAATGATCCAATCTTGTACCTCTCTTAAAGCCATAGGTGTGACCGGCGAGCCATCGGGTAACGTTGCTCCATCTTTCCCTTCCAGTGTATATACGAAAATTTCGCCAAGCCCTGTTGCGATTGGCCCCATTTCTGGCTCAAGGCCATCAGGTAAAACACTTTTAAGGTTAGCAAGTCTTTCGTCGATTAAATTTCGGGCAAAAAAGATATCCGTTCCTTCTTCGAAAATAACTGTAATCTGTGAAAGACCATACCTCGATATAGAACGTGTATAGGATAAGTTAGGCAAGCCATATAGTGCTGTTTCGACAGGAAATGTTATTCGTTGTTCAGCTTCTAATGGTGAGTACCCCGGAGCTTTGGTGTTAATCTGAACCTGTACATTTGTAATATCTGGTACAGCATCAATAGGTAATCGCTGGTAGCTCCAAACGCCGATCCCAATTAAGATTAGTGCAAGAACAAGAAACAAAAAGCGTCTTTCTACTGAAAGACGAATAATATTATCAATCATTTATCGTCTCCAGGATTAGTGAGCGTGAGAGGCACCGGATTTTTCAAGATCCGCTTTTATCAGAAAGCTATTTTTTGATACGTAAATTTGACCAGCGATTAAGCCACGCTTTACTTCAGTGAAGTTGTCATCTTTTATACCCAGCTCGACAGGGACAGCTTGAAACGTGTTACCATCGTTTAAAAATACAACTGAGTTACCATCCATTGATTGGATAGCTTCATTCTCAACGCGAAGCGAAACATCGACTTTCTGAGCATCAACTACACCTGTAACCATATCGCCGGGGGAGAATTCTCCTTCGGTATTAGTGATTTCAACAATTGCGATCTGATAAGGTTCAAGTGAACCTGACGGAATGAGAAATTTGACCTTTGCATCTTGCTGTCGGGAACCTTTTTTTATGTGGATATAAGAGCCCTGCTTTATTGTATCCCGCTTGGATGGAAATACTTTCAATTCTGCCCAAAGCGTTTCAGCGTCGACTATTTTATAAAGCGTTTCACTGGTAACCAACTGCCCAACATTAACATTTCGACTTACTACCGTACCCGAAATTGGCGCTTTCACGATGTAGGTTTGTAAGCTGTCATTTGATTGAATTTTTGCAATTACATCGCCAGCCTTCACGCTGTCACCAACATCCGAAGCGAGAGTTTCTACAACTCCCGAGAACCGCGCATTAACTTCAGCCTTGTTCTTGGGTGGAATTACAAGAGTACCCAACAATTCGATATGTCTTTCAATGGTCCCACTCTGAACTTCGGAGGTTGCTAATTGAAACTTTTCAGTTAATGCTCTTGAGATCTGTGTTCTTCCCTCGAAGTTTTCCCACTCCCAGGAATACTTTCGTCTTTTGTCAGTCAGATAAATAGTAGCCCTAAAAGAATGAGGTTCAGACAGAGCTTTTATTGACCGCAAAACCCCCTCTGAAGTTTGAAACTCAAATTTTTCTGAGCTTGAACCTAACTTCTGTAGCTCTATAGAAAAGGAATCAGGGATAAATGGCTTCCCATCTTCAAAAGTCGAGGCAATAATTACAGAGCCCTCGGGGCTTTCATCGATACTTACTTCTATTTCGATGTTACCTTTCTGGAATATATTTTGGTTGTCATTTGAATTGGTGACATCTTCACTTGCGGTCGCGATAGATGTCACAGTGCCGATAAGAAATAAAAATAAAATTTGCTTTAGCATAATTAATCCTGGAGATTGAAAGTGAATGATTTCAGAGATTGCCCTGTCCATTGTTCGATAAGTGCTTCATTGAGCAGGGTGGCTTCGCGATAGTTGATGAGACTCCGTTGAGATTGGAGAAGTGCATCACGTGAAGCAAACCATTCTTGATAAGTGTAAATTCCCTTTTGATAGCCCTCCTTGGTCAGCTCCAATGCTCTTTTCAAATCTGGCATTACTTCTTTTTCCAGGTGCAATGCTGCCTGTGAACTAAAATTTATGCTTTTCGTTGCTTTAAATAGAATCGCTTTTACATCGAGATACTTGGTGTCTCGCTCTAATAACTCCGCCTCCTTACTAGCAATTGCAGATTTGACTGCACCCGAATTCCTCTTCTCAGCAAATAGTGGAATTGAGGCACCAAAAACTAACGATGTATCTTGAGCTCCCTGATTCCTTCTAACACCAACAGACCAAGATAGGTCTGCGGTATTATCAGACTTAGCCAACTGAATTTCAGCGTCCTTCAGGTCAAGTGACTTAATTAGTAAATCCGCATTCGATGATGATAAGAATTGGTTAAAAAGTGTTTCGTAGGAATAATTTTTAGCGGGTGAATTTAAAGAACCAGTAAGCGTGATATCTTCATAATTGCCCTGCCAGAATAGTGTGAGAGATTGCAGGGCTATCTCTTTATTCACCTTTGCTGTCGCAAGTTCTAATTTCGCTTGATTTAAAGCCGATTTAGCTCTGAACAATTCAGCATCATTCGTTGCACCACTTTTTATTCTATTAGTGATCACAGTAAGAGCATCTTCAGCTAAGCTCACACTTCGCTCAGCTATTTGCAGACGCTCCTGTTGTGCCAGAACGCGAATATACTGCTGAGTGAGCCCACCAAGTAGTGAGAGAGACATTGAATACTGCTCTGAATCTAAAAGGGCAGCTCTGGCATCCACAACCAGTGTTCTTGCACTCTTCTTTCCACCAAGTTCATACACTGAAGATAGAGAGATGGTTGCTTCTGCTGCTTGAACTCCCGAAGTAGAACTTGTGCCCATCACATTTTCTAGATTAGCACCTACGGTGTAAGCTGGAGAAAGCAAAGCTTGTTGGCGATCTCCCTCAAGAGCTCTAGTAAGAGGTCTGAATTTCAACAAGCTTGGATGACGGTTGAGAGTAAGTTGAACTGCATCATCTAAAGTTACTTGTTCTGCCAATGCATTGGCTTGAGATAGCATCAATGCACTAGTCAATATTCCGGCGCGCGTAAATTTGCGCACAGGAAACTGTGAAATTTTCATGATATATAATCCTAGTCAGTTGAAAAAACGAAAAACGACAGGGATTAAATTCTTGGAGGACGCTCTATTTGGTTAATGAAACGATTAGGTGTAGCTTCACAATAAACTGAGACTAAATTGGGAGATTTTTTTAGAAACGAGCTTTCAATATCAAAGTAAAAAGCTATGTGTGTAAAATGGCCATGACAAGAACAACAATGGTCACAATCACTTCCCGTATCTAAATCGTAAGCATCGGACAGTTCGATTAATGTATTTTCAGTACATAATTCATTGCTAAACAAGTGGTCTTGTTCAATAGAAAACGCGTCAGTCACAATCAACAAAAATTGTGCGCACAACAAAAAAGCGGCTAAGACCACTTTTAGATTTTTGCTAATGCGGTAATTCGTTTTCAACACAAGATTCCTCTATTGGCAATTCATGTTCTCTTAAAATATGATTGTAGTCAATGCCTAAATGGTCAGCTTTCTGATTCACAAGAGGAACTCTGTATTAAAAAGCCATGTATTTCAATTAAGTTGCTAAATCTTGTCAGAAAAACAGAAATCTACTGCAAAGCCTGCTCATACATAATCCGGCAATGTAAAATAAGTACACCGAAGGAATAGAAGAATACAACATGCAATTTCAATAAGCCTGTCACAATTATTGCGTCTCGCTCGTACCAAAACCTGTAATACCCCCTACAACAAGTGTAAAAGCAAGTCCAATACTGAAAGATAAAATCACCGTTGACCCAAGAGGTAGCTTTTCCAATTGCTATCTGATCTCCTTACAGTGAGCGCATCAATGAACAACAAAGTAAATATTATCTGGCTCATGCCATAACCGTGATGCTATGCTTATGAGCATGAAGTTGGTTCGCATCGCTTCTTTGAGTTCACCAAATCATCTAAGGCTCCATTTTCGAATAAACGGTACAATAGACTAGTAGAAAGGCATATCGGAAACTCGATATCGCTAGATACCTTACTGTAACTTTTTGGCTAAAAACGTTGTCGCTTCGCGTAAAAATACCGGTCATTTTTTGACCTTGGCAAGTTCATGTTTTAATCTGCTATCCCCGCGTCACAACGGGGATCACTGCTCTTATGTGTTTTATCTTTAGATTGCGCAGCATGATGTTTTCAGCAGTTAGGTAGACTAAGAAAAATACTAATATCTAAAGCAATCTGACGACCAATAATATCAGGTTTCTAGCAGAGTAATACCGCTTCGAGTATGAATTCTGAAGTATACTTTGTTTGTTAACAACCACTCATTCCTGGCATAGCAAGCTTCTTTAGGGGAGGTTTCCTAAAAATCTGAAGAGGCTCCACAGATGACTGAAATCTATGAAGGGGCACTATAATAATTGTGATAATTCTCTTTCTGATCTAGAACCGTAGCAGAGTTACTTTCATGTTAAATAGTTCATGTTAATGCACATTAACGTTACCTATTCGAGTAGAGATAAGAAGTTAGCTTTCCTCTTTTGACTACGATATATCATGCAAGCGAATAGCGCTCACTTCAGCAGCAAATTTAAAATAATTAAAGGGTTGTAAATCTCTGTCAAGACAGTTGGGTGACGTCAACATGTTGGAGATATACAAGATGAAAACTAAGCTGCCTCATATTGGTATTTTTTGGGTCTACAAGTCGACTGTACTTGCTAAAGCAATGCCTTTGAATAGTACAGAGCCTGATAGCCTTTCACTCTATGACAGTGACTTTAGCCATTTAGTAGAGTGGGAAGAGCATAGAATATACCTTCCGTGTTTTCCTGAGCTCATTGCTGTTGAATATCAAGAAGTCAGCAGGGGTAGAATAATCTACTCTGGAAACTCAAAGTTCTTTAAAATATATGCAGACAGAAAAGTGGTACAGAGCGTTGAGCTTCAAACCTTGGTATGTGATAAATTTAATCTAATACCGAGTCAATGCACTTGGAAGCTAGACAAGCATTACCGTATCTTTAGTTCATAAAAAGCTTACGAAAAAGTTAAAAAGTCGCTTTGTAAAGAATACGCAAGCAAATCATAAGGACATGACGTTGAATATATTTGAAGCAATAAACAATAGTATTTCTGACTTTGTAGAAAATCAAGAAAATAAAGCGCTCAAGAGAGGTACAGGCTCTTATTCGATACCGTTTAGAGGCTCTATCTTCGGGGAAATCGAGACAGCAAAAGTATTAAGTAAGCTCAATGCCGAATCAGTTGATGTAATTTGGTTAGGCTCAAATCCTAATGTTCCTGAATCTCTCGACGCTATTTTGTCTCCTTCCTCCCCTTCCCACTACGAGGGTTTTGTGCAACAAGCCATGAACGACAATTTCAGCGAAGCGTACAAAAATAGCGACGGTGCGAATGTCCCATTGTGGGATCCTATTAACAAGCCAAACAACAAGTGGCAATTCTACTCAGAGATATTCAACAAGCGGTTTGGTGAACACAAAACGCTCATGGCTAACATAGTGCTGTGGGGAAGTAAGGATTTTAAAAGCTTCACTTCTCAGTTGGCTAAATACGATAAAGCGCTTTTAGAGAGAGCTATTCAGTTTTCTTACGAGCTGAACAATCAGATAATCGAGTACTTCAAGCCAAAAGTTGTTCTTGTTCCCAAGAGCTCTAATAGCCCATCATCAAAGAATTGGCTACTACACTCTTCAAACTTAACAGACATACAGCATCACGAAGTGAGAGGTAAAGTAACGTTCAAGTTTTCAGTAGGTAGCCTGCAAAAAGGCGATTTTAAAACAACTGTAATATCAGCCCCCCACCCTTCATACACACCAAGAATTGGTCGTGAATTTAGAGAGTCTGCGCAAAACGCTATCTTCACAGTATTACAAAATTGCTGATACTTATTAATCTACTTCATAAACAAAAACTAATTTTGCATTTGTTAGCATCTTTAGTTGATGAGTTTATCGCACGAGAGTTACATGATAGAACTTAAGATTTTGGGATCCTTTATTACCGCTAGTGCAACTATTTTAGTAGCCTTAGCAACATATATATGGAAAATTCAGAGAGAAAAAAAAGAAAGTAATCGAACAATAATTTATTTACTCCTTGAGTTACGCAATGTATTTATCAATTCAGTAATTAATACAGATCGCGCGATTGACGGTTACTTGAAGCTGTATTTAGAGAAATTGAATGACCAAGCATTCTCGCCTAAAGATAAATCAGCATTCGAAGCAGAGCTACGAATTGCCCTTGAGAAAGCATTTAATTCGTTAATCATTGATATGAAGGAAGAACTGCGAGTAGATTTCTCCTCTCAGTTTGACAGCGCTATTTTAGAGCTTTCAAAACATGACCCAATACTTGCTTACCGATTGCAGAAAAACATAAAAATTGAAAAAACTTTCGAGGTAATAGAGAATCATCTAACGAGGACCAAAGATTGGGTCGATAACACTAACGAAGAAAATTTGCCTTCTTTTGAGAGTATTTCGCGAAGGTTAGAATCTAAATTGGTTGAAAAACTAGCTGGAGATCTTGAACAAGATATTCTCACCGTTGCTAGGGAAGATGCGATTAAGTCCCAGATGTGAGATCATAGCAGTATAGTAAATCGTAACGACCAAGACCGATGAACCAACAGTTAACTTTTGCCGACAGTGAGTTTACCAGCAAGCGCCGTCAGACCCGTAAAGAGATATTCTTATCCCGGATGGACAACTTGTTGCCGTGGACTCAACTGCTGGAAGTGATTGAACCCTTTTATCCTAAAGTTGGCAACGGCCGCCGCCCGTATCCACTGGAAACCATGTTCCGCATTCATTGTATGCAGCAATGGTATAGCCTCGGTGATGAAGCCATGGAAGACGCGCTGTACGAGATTGCTTCAATGCGTCAGTTTGCGCAACTGTCACTGGATAAAGCCATTCCTGACCGCACTACCATTATGAACTTCCGGCACTTGCTGGAAAAGCACAAGCTGACTCGCCAATTATTCAAAACGGTCAACCAATGGCTGTCGGAGTGCGGTGTGATGATGACGCAGGGTACACTGGTGGATGCGACGATTATTGAAGCACCCAGCTCCACCAAGAATAAAAAGAATGAGCGTGACCCGGATATGCACCAGACTAAAAAAGGTAATGAATGGCACTTCGGCATGAAAGCCCATATAGGAGTGGATGCCAAGAGTGGCCTGACGCATACGCTGGTGACCACTGCCGCCAACGAACATGACCTGAATCAGATGAAGAACCTGTTGCATGGCGATGAGGAATTCATCTCTGGCGATGCTGGATATCAAGGCGCAGAGAAGCGTGAAGAACTTAAAGAAAAGGATGTGGAATGGCTGATTGCTGAGCGTCCCGGAAAGGTTCGGGCACTGAAAAAGCATCCCCGCAAAAACAAAACTGTCATCAACATCGAATATTTAAAAGCCAGCATCCGAGCAAAAGTTGAACACCCGTTTCGCATCATCAAATGCCAATTTGGTTTTATCAAAGCTCGCTATAAGGGATTGATAAAAAATGACTCACAGTTAGCCATGCTATTCACCTTGGCAAACCTGTTTAAAGTAGACCAGATGCTACGACGACAGCCAAGATCTGTCTGAAATCCGGGAATAACCCGGAATAAGGTCGAAATCCGACCTAAAACAGCGGTATATTGGCCTAAACTGCAAAATTAGAGTTTAAAAATTAGGCCAGTGATGCTGCAACTTAATTGAGCGCTAAATTGCGGGACTTATTCGCAGTTTCCTTAGTTAAAGGTGGCTTTCGGGTAGTATACTTTACAAACGGTGATCCAGGAGATGAAAAAACTAAGGAGGCCATTGAACAACGTATAAGCGATAATAAATCTATAAATACTGAAAATATTAAATTTTTAAACCGGTTGTTAACGCCAAGTAACTTGGTCACAACTATCTCACAATTTGACGCCGTTGTTGCCCATCGTCTACATGCGAATATTCTATCGTATTCAATGAAAATTACTCATGTGGTGATTGGTTGGAGCGTTAAAATGGCAAGTTTTTTTGAATCTGTGGGTAGAAGCGAATATTTTATAGAGGCAGACAAAAATCTCAATAGTGAGGTTGTTTTTCAGAGAGTTTTATTAACTTTGGCTGAAGGCATCGATGAAGAAAGACATAATAGTGTTATTCAACAAAGTAAGTCAGGTATTGATGTGTTAATTAATGAAATTCGAAATACCTACAGTAAAAGCTGCGTCAAAGAAGTTTAGTATATTGGGCTATAAATGAAAGCATTCGGGAGAGCAGGTTATCAGAAGCATAGCTATAGTTAACCGCTACTTTGGTTTTGATGTTTATTTTTCAGCACTCCTGTCTTCTGCTGTGCACACAGTTATAAATTATGTCTTGTAAATTTTTCACTTCGGACTTTGCAACTAAAGCACACTAATTTATTTCTGAAGTTTTAATACGCTGAATTAAACTACACAATGCAATGACGCCAGCTGTTAGAAGTATTACGATTTTCTGATAGATGAAATACTCGCGAAAGCTAACGTCTATCGATTATATGCGCCGCTAAGTCCAATGCTTACGCCTTATACAAAACCCACTTCTTTTCAGCGATTGAAGATAACATCAATAGGAGATAATCTATCTTTAGTATTCAGTCATAAGTGGTGTACCTATTATCTGAATTCGGGGCCTTATTATTGGGGGATGTTTTGTGAGTTAAAGAGATAGTGAAGTTCGGCTTTAGATTTTCTTACCGTATAATCATACGGCTGAAGCTGCTGCGCCGGTATTGGCATAGTAATTTTGTAAATTTTCTCTGACTAGCTGTTTTAAATTCTGCTGGTAATACAAAACGAGTAATTAAATTGGTTCTGTATCTAATCTTAACAACTGTTTTGGTGCAAAGCTCTACAGTTCATACTAAGGAAAAGAGATGCAAAAAATATTAAGCATCATAAAAAGCGCATTACGCCCAATAAAGCATGTAGCAGAAAATTCAAAAGAAGCGATAGAACTCAAGGTAA
>JABSPP010000359.1 GCA_013214275.1 Flavobacteriaceae bacterium | reverse complement strand
ATGAAAATCCAAAATCTTTTGATATACTTTTTGAAATTTGTTCCTTTTTTCTTTCTCATTTTTCTTTTAATTTTTCTATTCTTAATCCTACATCTGTAATACCTGATAATTCCTGAATTCCAAGTACATCTCCATTTCTTCGCATGGCTTGATGGATGGTTAGTTGATAGTTTCCAGAGACCGGAAATGTACTATTCTCTTTGTAGAAGAGCTTATTATCTTTCTTTTCCGAGAGTCCTTTTCCTAAAAAATGTCCTCTCTTATCGGTCATTTCATATTCTAGCGTATCAATAATCTTCCTGTTGTCTGGAAAGTTTAAATGGGTGATTAGAAATAGATTACTAAATTCATAATCGTTGTTGTTTCTAATGTTAATGTATAAGTTGTTGCGGGCAATGGTATCTTTAATTTGAAACTCAAACACTACAGGATTTTTAAGATTCCAAGTTTGACTTGGGAGAGAGGTGTATTGGTCAAAAACCCCATTTGAGTCACATGAAATGAATAAGAAGAACACAACCCATGAAGTGATTGATGTTTTATTTATTTTGATTGCGATTCTCATTATTTTTTGAGTTACGTCTTCTTCTATTGGATTGCCTGTTTTGTCCTTGACCTTTTTGTTGAGATTTGGGTTGATGATGATTGTTTCCTGTTTTATTTTGTTTTGATCTTCTTTGTTTTGTGGCTCCTGATTTTGCAACTTCTAAAATTTTTTTCTGAGGAGTTCTTCTTTTTTTTCTTCTCCTACTTCTTTTAGGAGTGTCAAAACGGGTTAGGCTGTCTTGGCCTACGACATTCTCAAAATCTACTTTTGCTGTTTCTTCAATTTCTAATTCATATTCTTCTAACGGAATTGAAAGTTCTTTATTTTCGTTTAACTCTATAATTTCGTTCACCTGATCGAGTGTTAATTTATACCACTTTACACGATCTTCTTTGTAGGTGTACCAGAGCAGTTTTTTGAAGATATCCATTTTTATGAATACGGCATCTCCTTTTTCTGTTTTCAATATTTTATGTTGCTCTGGAAAGGCATCCAAAGCATCCAAGTAGGTGTCTAATTCAAAGTTTAAACAACATTTTAATTTTCCACACTGACCAGCGAGTTTTAAGGGATTGAGTGATAATTGCTGATAACGAGCCGATGTTGTTGTCACTTTTCTAAAATCTCTTAGCCATGTGGAACAGCATAATTCTCTACCGCAAGAACCAACTCCTCCTAGGCGTGCAGCTTCCTGTCTGGCTCCTACCTGTCTCATCTCAATGCGAACAGAAAATGCAGTTGCTAGATCTTTGATCAGCTGCCTGAAATCTACACGAGCATCTGCGGTGTAATAGAAGGTTGCCTTATTGCCATCTCCTTGATACTCTACATCAGATAACTTCATTTTTAATCCAAGATGTCCAATAATTTCTCTCCCTCGTGTTTGGGTTTCTAACTCTTTACCTCTTGCTTTTTGCCAGACGTCAATATCTCTTTGAGTGGCTTTTCTGTAGATTTTCTTAATGTTTTCATCATCAAAAAAAACCTTGCGCTTCTTCATTTGTACTTTAACGAGTTCTCCTGATAGTGATACTACTCCTACATCGTGACCTGGGTTTCCCTCAACTGCTACAACATCTCCAATGGAGATAGCAAGATCTTTGGTGTTTTTAAAAAAATGCTTTCGTCCGTTTTTAAACCGAACTTCATGGATATTAAAAGGGGCTTCACCACTAGGCATTGTCATGTTTGACAGCCAATCGAATACTGATAATTTTTCGCAATCTCCTGTAGTACAACTTCCATTGCTCTTACAGCCTCTAGGTTTGCCATTTTCACCAGTACCACAACTACTACATCCCATAAGATGACTATGTTTATGCTCGAACTCATGCACGATATTGTTTTTTAATTGATTTTTAGTCCATTAGACTCTTCTTTAGCATAGCTTTCCTCGATATACTCAGAGTCTATTTTTCCTCAGTAAATATAGTGATTCTAAAGGAATGGAAAAATTGAAAAAAAGGTGGTTTATGGCAGTGTTGCCTATTTCTTGAACTTTAACTTTTCTGATCGGCCTTTTTTAAAGATTTTGTTGCTAGCATGTTTTCCTTTTCTGCGTTCTTTTTGCATTTGATAGGGTAGGTGAATGACCTCTTGGCAATCTGAGGAACAGGTATTTTCCATTCGCTCGGCACATTCATCACATTGTATAAAGAGAA
>JABSPP010000358.1 GCA_013214275.1 Flavobacteriaceae bacterium | reverse complement strand
AGTGGTGCTTTCCAGGGAAGAGTACTCTCTATGATTTCAAAAATCATTCAGCCTAAAAAGGTGTTAGAAATAGGAACCTATACAGGCTATTCCGCCATTTGTATGGCCGAGGGACTTAGGAAAGGAGGAATCATTCACACCATAGATAAAAACGAAGAATTGGAAGACATACAAAACAAGTATTTTATAAAATCAGGATTTAGAAACCAGATTCAACAACACTATGGCAATGCACTAGAGCTGATCCCAAAATTTAAAGAAACATTTGACATGATTTTTATAGACGCCGATAAATCAAACTATTCAAACTATTTCAACCTACTCATTAATAAACTAAGACCAGGTGGTATCATTCTCTCCGATAATGTTCTTTGGAGTGGCAAGGTTGTAGAACCCCTAGCACCCAACGATATCGACACCAGAGCATTATTAGCATACAATAAACTAGTGAACTCCAACGACCAAATTGAAACATTAATCCTTCCAATAAGAGACGGATTAACTATCAGCCGAAAAAAAGAGATGATATTATAGATTTCTTTTAACAGGACCAGTCATGTCATCAATATGGTCTTTTACCTCGTTAATTTCTTTTTGAATATCGCCGGCTAAATCAGTATCAATTCCTTTGGTTTTAGCACTTTCATTGATTTCCCTTTTAATATCATTAGTAGCATCTTTAATCTGACGGATTCCTTTTCCTAGACCTCTAGCGATATCAGGAATTCTATCAGTACCAAAAAACATGACAATTACCAATAAAACAAGAAGGATTTCGGGACCACTGATAAATAAAAAAGTTCCTATCATGATGATGTAAAGATAGTTATTTCTTTGTCAACATACGTTTGATTTCATTAAGCTTCATTAAAGCCTCAATGGGAGTCAAGGTGTCAATATTGGTAGTGAGAATTTCCTCTCTAATTTCTTCGAGCAAAGGATCGTCTAGTTGAAAAAAACTTAGTTGTAAATCTTCATGTTGCACTTCTTTTAGTGTATCTTTTACTTCTTCACGAGTGTGATTTTTTTCGAGCTGCGTTAGGATTTTACCTGCTCTATGAATTACTTGATTGGGCATTCCAGCGAGTTTTGCAACATGAATTCCAAAGCTGTGATTGCTTCCACCAGCAACCAATTTACGCAAGAAAACAATCGTATTTTTTAGTTCCTTTACAGAAACATTAAAGTTTTTGATTCGTTTAAAAGTAGTGGTCATTTCATTAAGCTCATGGTAATGCGTTGCAAATAACGTTTTTGCTTTAGAAGGGTGTTCGTGCAGGTATTCAGCTATAGCCCAAGCAATAGAGATACCGTCATAAGTAGAAGTTCCCCTCCCAATTTCATCCAATAAGACAAGGCTTCGCGACGAAATATTGTTCAGAATAGAAGCTGTTTCATTCATCTCTACCATAAAAGTAGATTCTCCCATAGAGATATTATCGCTAGCACCTACACGAGTGAAAATCTTATCTACCAGCCCAATTCTTGCTTGCTGTGCAGGAACATAACTACCCATCTGAGCCAATAAAACAATCAAAGCAGTTTGGCGGAGTATGGCGGATTTACCCGACATGTTGGGTCCCGTAATCATCATAATTTGCTGTTGCCTTTGATTTAATACAATATCGTTGGCAACATACTCCTCGCCAATCGGTAACCGCCTTTCAATTACTGGGTGGCGACCATTTTTAATTTCAATATCAGAACGATCATCAACAATGGGTCGCACATAGTTGTGATCAATGGCAAGCTTTGCAAAACTCAGTAAGACATCTACTCTTGCAATATTTTGAGCATTCTGCTGTATAGAACTAATAAACCCAATAACAACCTGTATCAGCTCGTTAAAAAGCTCTTGTTCTAGCACTTTAATTTTTTCCTCTGCACCTAGAATTTTGGTTTCGTATTCTTTAAGTTCCTCAGTAATATAGCGCTCTGCATTTACCAAAGTTTGTTTGCGAGTCCACTCCTCTGGAACCTTGTCTTTGTGAGTATTTCGAACTTCTATGTAATATCCAAACACGTTATTAAAAGCAATTTTTAAACTAGAAATTCCCGTTTTTTCTGTTTCTCTAGCCAGCATATCGTCCAAGTACTGTTTTCCCGAACTTGAGATGGCGCGTAAATCGTCTAATTCATCAGAGATCTTATCAGCAATAGCATTGCCTTTGCTAATATGAACAGGAGCATTGGCAAAGGCAATGCTATTG
>JABSPP010000357.1 GCA_013214275.1 Flavobacteriaceae bacterium | reverse complement strand
CATTTCAGGACCTAGTGTTTTATCAACATTGGGGAACTTATTAAACGAAAATACAGGCTGTTTGATGGCATATCCATCCAATTCTGGTTTAAAATCAAAGTCAGTAACTTTATGATGACCTAGCATCACTTTTGTTGCAAAGTTTACATAAGGTTCTTTATATGCTTTTGCGATAAAAGGTACTGTTCTGGATGCCCTAGGATTTACTTCAATAATATACACTGTATCATCTTTAATTGCAAACTGAATATTTATGAGGCCCACAGTATTCAAAGCCTTAGCAATGGTATGAGTGTGATCTATAATTTGTTGCATGACAAGATCTCCAAGGTTAAACGCTGGTAAAGTAGCATTTGAATCTCCTGAATGAATTCCACAGGGCTCAATATGCTCCATGATTCCAATAATATATACATGTTCTCCGTCACAAATGGCATCTGCCTCAGCTTCAATTGCACCATCAAGATAATGATCTAACAACAGCTTATTATTTGGAATTTTACGCAGTAAGTCCACCACATGCTCTACCAGATCTTCCTTGTTAATCACAATCTTCATTCCTTGTCCACCTAACACGTAGGAAGGTCTTACTAGAATTGGAAAATTCAACTGGTCAGCCAATGCTAATGCCTCATCAGCACTTTCCGCTACACCAAACTCGGGATATGGAATGTTATTGGCTTTAAGTAGGGTAGAAAAACTCCCCCTATCTTCTGCCAAATCCAAGGATTTAAAACTAGTACCAATAATCTTAATTCCATAGCGATCTAGCTTTTCAGCTAATTTTAATGCAGTCTGTCCACCCAACTGAACAATCACTCCTTCTGGTTTTTCATGTCGGATGATATCATAAATGTGTTCCCAGAATACGGGCTCAAAGTACAGTTTATCAGCAGTGTCAAAATCAGTGGAGACTGTTTCTGGGTTACAATTAATCATAATGGTTTCATACCCACACTCAGCAGCAGCCAAAACACCATGAACACAGCAATAATCAAACTCAATTCCCTGTCCAATTCTATTGGGTCCAGATCCCAATACTATAATTTTTTTCTTATCGGAAACGACACTTTCGTTCGCAACGGTTATAAGGCCATCCTTGGTTTGAATCGCACTTTCAAAAGTTGAATAGTAGTACGGTGTTTTTGCGGTAAATTCTGCAGCACAAGTATCTACGAGCTTGTAAACTCGTTGAATATTCATCGCTTCTCGTTTTTTATACACCTGACTTTCTAAACATCCTAGCATATGAGCGATCTGGCGATCTCCATACCCTTTTTGTTTTGCCTCTAACAACAGCTCTTCATTGATCGTCTTGATGGTATAAGTAGAAATCACTTTTTCCAGTTGAAACAATTCTTCATATTGCTTCAAGTACCACATATCGATCTTGGTAATATCATAAATCTGACTTAATGGAATTCCCATGGCAATGGCATCATAAATGACAAATACACGATCCCAAGAAGCATGAGTTAATTTTTCAA
Source organism: Flavobacteriaceae bacterium (assembly GCA_013214275.1). GTDB lineage: Bacteria > Bacteroidota > Bacteroidia > Flavobacteriales > Flavobacteriaceae > Polaribacter. The sequence goes on along the minus strand of JABSPP010000357.1, from coordinate 730 downwards.
TAATGGTACTGTAATCCGTATATCCTTTTCCATCTGCACCCAGTCCGTTTCTTTTAATTTCAAGTGATTGTGTCGCTTTGTGAAGTGCCTCTTGGAAAGAACGTCCAATACCCATAACCTCGCCCACCGCTTTCATTTGGAGTCCTAGCGTCCTATCCGATCCTTCAAACTTATCAAAGTTCCATCGAGGAATTTTTACAATCACATAATCTAAGGTAGGTTCAAACAGGGCAGAAGTGGACTTGGTAATCTGATTTTCCAATTCGTCCAGCGTATATCCTATTGCTAGCTTGGTAGCTACTTTGGCAATTGGATAGCCAGTGGCTTTACTTGCCAACGCTGATGATCTTGACACTCGTGGATTGATCTCAATGGCAATTATTTCTTCTTTTTCGTCAGGACTCACCGCAAACTGCACATTACAACCCCCTTCAAAATCGCCAATGCTCCGCATCATTTTAATGGCCATGTTACGCATTCTTTGATAGGTAGTATCCGATAAGGTCATAGCTGGTGCTACTGTAATTGAATCTCCAGTATGAATCCCCATAGGGTCCATATTCTCAATGGAACAGATAATAACAACATTGTCGTTTTTATCTCTCAATAGCTCCAACTCGTACTCCTTCCACCCCATCATCGCTTTATCTATCATCACTTCATGGATTGGTGAAATTTCCAATCCTCGACGTAGATTTTTATCAAAGTCGTCTTCATTATATACAATGGC
>JABSPP010000356.1 GCA_013214275.1 Flavobacteriaceae bacterium | reverse complement strand
AGTAGTGTTAATGGTGATCACGGAAGAATAGAAACACGTAAAGTTTGGCTTACGTGTGACGTCGACTGGTTAAAAGATATTCACCCGCGATGGAAAAGTATAAGGGGAATAGCCATGATCGAATCTACAAGGGAAATGAATGGAAAAGAAAGTTATGAGCGCCGCTATTACATCACTAGTCATCACGATAAATCCGCGGAATTTATTGCCCATGCAATAAGAACTCATTGGCATGTTGAGAATAAACTTCACTGGCAACTAGATGTTAGCTTCAACGAAGATTACAATCGGCTGAGAAGTGGTCATGCAGTTGAAAACTTTGCATTAATGAATAAAGTCGCTCTTAATTTATTAAAAAATGAAAAAAGTATACGCTTAGGTGTCAAAAATAAACGTTTAAAATCGGGTTGGGATGATGACTATATGATGAAGGTACTTATGGTTGGGTTGACAATTGGTTAATTAAGACCCGTTTGCCCTGTTAAAAAGGGTGAGTTTATTGACAGGAACGAAAATCTGATTGTTGAACATCAAACAAGGATGCAGAACGTTGATCAAAAAGGGTGGGATATAATTTTTGGAGACCGTGGAAGTTTCGATGTGCAAGGATTGCTTGCTCTGGAACAAATATTTAGTGACCAGCCCCAAAAGGAACATAATTGGAAATTCCATTATTTTATGATCAAAGACAAAGCAGGCAAGGTTGTTTTGGCAACGTTTTTTACTGAGACATGGTGGAAAGATGACATGTTGGCTCATGAGGCTGTTTCAGCTCAGATAGAAGAAAAACGGCAGGATAATCCATACTATTTGACCAGTAAAGTTATTATGATGGGCTCACTTCTAACGGAAGGTCCTCACCTTTACATAAACCGTGAACATTTATTTTGGAAACAGAGCTTGATGCTCATGTTAAATAAAGTATGGAAGCTTCAAAAAACAGAAAGTATCAATAATCTTGTTTTAAGAGACTTTCTTGAATCAGATAAAGAAATGGAAGACTTTTTTATTGAGCAAGGTTTTATGAAACTTTTACTGCCTGATAGCCATAAAATAGATAATTTAATAAATAATGAGCAGGAATATTTTAAAAATTTACCAAAACCGAAACGATATCATGTAAAAAAACATGTTTTTAACAAAGAGCATCTTCTAAATATGAGTTTCTTTGACGCTTCTCTTGACTCCTCGGATATAAATGAGGAAGAGCTGTATCAGTTGTATTTGCAAGTCGCGGGGCAAAATTTTGAAATTAATACATTTTTATTACCAAGAAATATATTTTCTAGCATTGCACAACATCCACAATGGGAACTAATTATTGGACGTGAGTCTGAAACGAATGAAATTGTATCTGTGGTAGCCAGTTTTAAATCCGAAAAGTCCTATTTTCCGACATTTATCGGATTGGATTATCAATTTGTTGTTTCACACGGAGTGTACAGACAAAATTTATGGAATTTTATTACCCGTGCAATTTCGCTGGGTAAAAAACATTTGTTTATGGGGTTTGGTGCACCACTGGAAAAACGTCGGGTTGGCGCTAAAGCAAGTCGAGTTTGCTCCTATGTGCAATTGGATGAAATGTATCAGCAGGATGTTATTAATAATGTAACGGTATCTTCTGACAAGAGAATAAAAAGATCATGGAAAGAGGAAGAGGAAGAGGAAGAGGGATCATAAATACTTAAACATAAACCTAAGCATTTACTTAAGCATTAACCAGAGACGGGCTGACGTGTTTTTCACTTAACTAACTTAACTGACGTTGGCTCTTCTCTATACCCGTGGTCATTCAAGATGCGGGAATTTGAGGTGAATTTGAAAGTTTATCTAAAAGGCGCTTGATTGAGCAATAGCGGGCTATTGGGATTGAAAGCAACGTAGTAGATAATCTTTTAAAACGCTTCAAAACCTGCATTTTGAATGATTACTTGTATATATGGCTTTTATCTACAAGGCTCTTAACTACATCAAATACAGCAACTGGTATCATTTATTTTAATCATCAGTTAATATCTGCCCGCCAATTTTTACTCATCTCTTGATTGTAAGTTTTCAGTTCCTAATCCATGGATTTTAAAATAATGAACGATCAATTCAGCGAACTTTTGCATAGCATCGTTCTGGTTGCTTTCGGGTATCCGTCGTTTTTTGTTTGGTTGATGTAGTGTTAGGTGGAGTTGATGTGCTTGTTTTGTTGGTATGGCGAGCTTTTTGCTTTCGTCAAGAATGGG
>JABSPP010000355.1 GCA_013214275.1 Flavobacteriaceae bacterium | reverse complement strand
TATTTATGCAACTTTTATGGATAATTATCTATGTCGATACCTTCCTTTTTTTCCATGTACCAGCAGTTAATTGCTACTCCTTCCATCAGCAGCATGGATCCAGGTTGGGACCACTCCAACAAAGGTGTCATTGAAAAATTGCGCAAGTCTTTTGTGCAGATTGTTGAACTTGGAGTTAAAGACTCAATTTCGCAGACTGAAGAGAATATCAACACTGTAGCCAAGGCTTTTGGCAAAGAAAAAGAAGGCGAAAAGCTCAAGGCTTAAATCAACAGCGATATTCAAAAAGTTACGGACTACAAAAACGCTAAAAAAAAATAGTCCTAATTCTACTTTGGTAAATTGATTTTTTGCTCCATGATAAGTCGGTAAAATCTGAATCCATCAGCCATGAATTACCAGGATTTAGAATTTTCTCAGAGTCTGATACTTGGCAGTGTTCAGTTTTCAGACGCAAAAATAAATTACGGCGAATATTAGCCGAATCAGAGCAGGAGGTAGCGCTCTTTCTTCTTGGAAAGGTTCGATATTACGATATAAGTCTTTGTGGGTTAAATATTATTAATTTGTCGTTAGTGTTTGCCTTCGCCGGGCTGAATCAATACTGGCCTGTCTCTTTTTATGCCTGATAAGCATCTGTATGTATAAATCCTCCAGAGTTTTGGCCTTGTTTGGTATAAGGAATTCCCAAAACTTTTTGATATCTGCACAACTCAGAAAATCTATTTTCCCAGTAAAAGACATACGGCGTTCGGTAAGGAAGAGATAGGCCAGCATAGATAAACTCATATGATGATAAAAGGCCTCGTATTTTCGCACTTGATATTCATCCAAACCGACTTCATTTTTGGCATCCTGAAAAGAACGTTCAATCCAGTATCTCTGTCGATCCATCTGCACAAGTCTTTGTAAATCAGTACATCCGTTGGGTATCACCAGTGTATAACTGTATTTCACCTCGCCTTCTTCATTCTCTCTAGTTATGAGCAATTCACGGGTTCGTGTTACATTGGTTTCTTCGCAGCGGACCCAGATTTTTTTGTGAATGATGTCCAGTCGTAGTTTTCCTTTATCTGTATCTCGAACCTCTATGGTCTGCCAGTCATCTTCTTGGCTTTTTCGTTGGATTTGAAGAGTTGAAAATTTTTGACTCTCGGTGCGCATTTTTGTCGGCTTGCGTCCTTTATTGGACTTTCTTTCCGGAAGGAAAAACTCGGGCTCTTCAAGATAGCACTGGAAGTCACGACGAACTCTTCCAAGTACAGGCTTGCCTGTTAATTCAAGTTCATTCATAAAGGCCATTGAACTGCCATAGAGAGCATCAATAGCGAAGAAATCAGGCTCAAGATCCATAGCACCAATATGTTGCACACTATCAAGAGCAAGCTCTATTTTGGTTTTGTATTCGCGTTGATCTTGTGGAACACCGGCTATATCACAGCGGTTTTTATCTTCAACCCAACATTGAGGAAGATACAGGCGACAATCTACAAGAGTACAATGTCGGCCTCTTCCAAAGGCTGTAAAAACGGCAACCTGACCATTGTCGACTTTGCCTTTACAACCAAGCCATTGACGTTTCACGCCGACAGATTTATTCCCCTTTTTAGGAAAAGAGCTTTCATCAATATAGCAGCCTATCGGGTACGCTTGGAGTTCTGGAGGAGTGAACAAAAGCGTAAATGCTCTTTGAGCAATTCGATCAATTAATTTTCGGCTGCTCCAAGGAGAGTCTGAAAGGAAATGGTGTAAGTGGTCATATTGGGATTCTTCAATTCGTTCATCCATCCGTTCGATATTACGTCGATTGGCGACGAACAACGCTTGAGTATACTTTTCTGCAATAGCTTTATTATCAATGGTTTTCAATTTAAATATGTCGTTATAATCCTCCATGAAAGCCTTCAGATGATTAGGAAGATTACGTATTTCCGCTATATTAGAAATGTGCTCATTAGTTGATTTCTTGCTGTGTCATAAAGATCTCGTCAATTTTATGCAACTCGTTATTGAGTAGATACTTAATATACATCAAGATAACGATTTTTCCTATTGCGTCAGAATTTTTCCTAAGCCACCGATTCTAGGTAGTACTTTTCGCTTAAAGCTAAGAAGTTTTCTTTCCGAATACAAGGGTCAATAATCTTCCTTTCCGCTGTAGAATTCATTTTGCCGAGGATTGCTTTTATTGTCGACTGGGGGATTTGAGCAAAGGCATCGTAAATTTCTTTGTCTTGAA
>JABSPP010000354.1 GCA_013214275.1 Flavobacteriaceae bacterium | reverse complement strand
CTAAGCTTGGGATACGGAACACTATCGCCAGAAGATGTGACTCAAGCGTTGAATGAAAGAGAGGATATTTTACGAACAGAACAGCAGACCATTTCAGTAATAACTACACGTGAAATGGTACGTGCAGAAAATACAATGATTTTGCTTGCTACCAAAGGCAAAGGCAAATTCAAACCTATCTATCAGGATTATAAACCTAGACGGAACTTTCTTAATAAAGGACAGAACAATGCTGTGCGAACTGCATTGAGCTCACCAGATTTTGTAACAGGCATTCAAGGAAATGCAGGGTCAGGAAAAACGACCTTGCTTACTGAAATAGCAGATGGTGTGAAACAAATAAACAAATCGATGGTAAGTATTGCCCCATCTTCACAGGCTGTTGAAGTACTCAGAAAAGAAGGGTTTGATGCTTATACAGTAGCTGCGTTTTTGGTCAACACAAAGTTACAGCAAAAGATAAGAAATGGTGTGTTGCTTTATGATGAGGCAGGACTTAGTGGCGTAAAATCGATGACCAGTGTATTGTTAAAAGCCCAAGCCCAAAATGCTCAGGTCATCCTCAGTGGTGATACCAAACAGCATCATGCGCCTGGCGAATATGGTGATGCGTTTTACATGCTACAGAAAAGCGCACAGATCAGAACTGCCTATGTTAAAGAAAATATGCGACAACAACAGCAAGAATACCGTAATGCGGTCAATCAGATTGCTAGTGGCAATATTCGTGGCGGTTATCAGAGCTTGGAAAAAATGAAAGCCATTGAAGAAATTCCTGATGTAGATCAGCGACTGGATAAAATGGCATCTGATTATCTAAGTTCAATACAAAAAAAGCGAAGTGCTTTAATTGTAAGCCCTACCCATGCAGAGGGTGATCAAATTACAGAAATTGTTCGTCAAAAATTGAAGGACAAAGGTCTGATTAAAGGGAAACAGCGCACTTTTGATACGCTTAAAAACCTATCCTTTACCGAAAGTCAAAAGAAAGATTTAGTCAATTACAAGGAGGGTCAATTCATCCGCTTTACCAAAAATCAGAAAGGTGGGTTTAAAGCAGGGTCGCATTACGAAGTATTTACAAACCCCAGTAAAGAAATGATTAAGGTTCGTGATGTAAAAACAAAGCAGGTACTTAATCTTCCGTATCAAGACCCTGCTCATTTTTCAGTATATCAAAAAACACAAACCCATATTGCAATAGGTGATTTAATCCGACCTACCGAAAATTTAAAATCCAAGGAAAAGACCAAGATCAACAATGGAACACCACAAAAAGTTCAAGGATTTGTAGGCGGACATATCAAATTAGCCAATGGCAAAACTTTGGACAAGGATAGTTTCCATTTCAAACACGGCTACGTAGATACCAGTCATTCCAGTCAGGGAAAAACGGCTAGTGATGTCTATATCAGTATGACCGATACCTCTTTTGGCGGAGTGAATGAGCAAACCTTTTATGTCGGGGTATCTAGAGGGAAACATACCATCAAACTCTATAATTCAGACAAGCAGGAACTCAAAAAAGCAATCGTAAGACCTACGGAACGTACCACCGCAAGAGATATTGAGAAAGAACACGAGCGTTACATCCACAGGCAAAAACAACACACCTATCACCAAAATATTCATAGAAAAAAAGAACCATATGACATCTCAAAACAAAGATCAAAAACAACTCAAAGGCATATTTCCCGTAGACTCTAAGTACTCACTTAAGTCACAGGATTCATCAGATGTTCAAAGTGTATTCTCTGGAAAAAATCAATGTTACGCTCTGATGTCAGAGGATGAAACCGTGAAAAAGTTTCAAGTGATTTTGCGTTCGGGAAAAAAGTACAGAGTACCCTATGCACTATTACCGATTACGGAACTATCCGATAAAAATGATGAATTATGCATCATGGCATATCAGCTTTTAATCGTCGTGCAGGGTAGGAATATAGAGCCAATAGAAGAATATCTAGCAGAAGAAACCCTGCTATGGATGAGCGAGAGTCCGTCAGGAAAAGATGATGGTAGCCTACCTGTATTTATTTCCAACATCATCATTGAAGGAAAAGCTATTAGTAAAGAAGTTAATTAATTTTTAAATACCATGAGTTATGAAAGTACCAAAAAAAGGAAGGGCAAAAGAAGAGCATTTAGCACCTACTGAAATAAAACAAAACGATGCCACCAACACGGTAAAGGCTGAAAAATATTTATCAGATAAAGAAGTACAGGAACGTCTAGACCTTTAC
>JABSPP010000353.1 GCA_013214275.1 Flavobacteriaceae bacterium | reverse complement strand
TTGCATTGTCCTCCTCTTGGGTATATACCATTTGCACAAAAAAAACAGCAACCAATAAGCCAAGAAATTTATTCATTTTTCTCATTTTCTAATAATTGTTCTAGTGCAATCAGGTCTGAAACTAATACCTGTCTTGCTTTGCTTCCTTCAAAAGGGCCAACGATTCCCGCAGCTTCCATCTGATCAATTAATCTACCCGCTCGATTGTATCCCAGTTTGAGTTTTCTCTGTAGTAAAGAGGCAGAACCTTGTTGAGCGGTAACAATGACTTCTGCGGCTTCCCTAAACAGTTTGTCTCTGTCGCTAATGTCGATATCAATTTGCGTGCCACTGTCTTCACCTATGTATTCTGGCAATTGGTATGCTTCGGGATAGGCACGCTGAGACCCTATAAAATCTGTGATTTTCTCTACTTCAGGAGTGTCCACAAAAGCACATTGTAGGCGAGTAATTTCGTTACCTCCAGAATATAGCATATCTCCTCGACCGATTAGCTGATCTGCTCCTGGCGCATCTAAAATAGTCCTTGAATCAATTTTTGAAGTTACCCTAAAAGCAATTCTAGAAGGAAAATTTGCTTTAATAATTCCTGTTATGACATTCACAGAAGGCCTCTGGGTGGCAACGATAAGATGGATTCCGATGGCTCGAGCTAATTGTGCCAAACGAGCGATAGGTGTTTCTACTTCTTTACCAGCAGTCATAATCAAATCTGCAAACTCATCAATTACTAAGACGATATACGGTAAGAATTGATGACCATTCTCTGGATTTAGCTTACGTGCTTTAAACTTGGTATTGTATTGCTTGATATTGCGAACCATTGCTGTTTTCAGAAGGTTATAACGATTATCCATTTCAATACACAGAGAGTTTAAGGTATTGATAACCTTTGTAGTATCGGTGATAATGGCATCCTCGCTATCAGGTAGTTTTGCTAAGTAATGACGTTCAATTTTATTAAAAAGGGTTAGTTCAACTTTTTTAGGATCTACTAGTACAAATTTTACCTCAGCGGGATGCTTACGATAGAGTAGGGAGGTAAGCACAGCATTCAACCCTACAGATTTCCCCTGTCCTGTAGCTCCAGCCATCAACAGGTGGGGCATCTTCGCTAAATCTACTGTAAATGTTTCGTTAGCGATTGTTTTTCCCAGAGCAATAGGTAATTCCATGGGCGACTCTTGAAATCTCTTAGAGGAAATTACTGAATGCATGGAAACAGTAGTAGCTTTTTTGTTGGGAACTTCAATTCCAATTGTACCCTTGCCTGGAATGGGAGCAATAATGAGAATTCCGAGGGCTGATAGTGAGAGTGCTATGTCATCCTCTAAATTTTTAATCTTAGAAATCCGAATGCCAGCATCGGGAATGATCTCGTAAAGCGTAATTGTAGGGCCAACAGTAGCCTTTATCTGGGCTATGCCTATTTTGTAGTTCTTTAGCGTTTCTACAATTCGATTTTTATTTTGTTCCAATTCCTCTGGATCAATAGAAATGTTTTCATTGTAGACCTTTAATAAATTAAGAGTTGGAAATCTAAAGTTCGCCAATTCTAATGTGGGGTCAAATTCTCCAAAATCTTTGACTAGTCTTTCGGAAAGATTCTCGGTGACAGATTGTTCTTCTTCCACCTTTTCAATATCTATTTCTACCTCGTTATCAAGTTCGGTGACTTTAGTATGATCTTTAATCTCAGATTTTAAAACAGGATCTAAATCAGGAATGGTTTCTTCGTGAGCGGTTGTATTCAAAGCATTGGAAACATCAGAATGATTTCTAATCGTTGGTTGAAGGTTTTCCACAGAAAGTTCAAAGTCTGTTTTTTTATTGGACTCTTCCACATCTTTATCCTCAATAATCTGATTTTCAGACAGAATTGTTGAATCAATCTCGGCTGCTAAACTACGTTTTTCTTTCTTGATTTTCAGTTGTTTGATAATCGACTCAGGTGTAATTTTAAAACGAAGTATGAGATATACAATCAAGAAAAACAAGAGAATAATCCCCAGTCCTGTTTTTCCTGTAAATATTTGCAAATATTGGTTGACTTGGTAACCAATAACTCCCGATAAAATTTTATGTGAACTACTTAAAAAACTCAGGGCTACAGACAACCATACCATGACAAATAGTCCCCAGTTGAAGGAGATGACAACCCTTGATAATTTGGTTCTCAGCAACAAAAAAAAACCAAAAACACACAAAAGGTAGGGAATCACGAACGCACTAATTCCAAACCCCC
>JABSPP010000352.1 GCA_013214275.1 Flavobacteriaceae bacterium | reverse complement strand
CTTTTACTGAATTTAAAGAGCCTTCCTTAGATACAGGAACTTATACGATATCAGTAACTCAAGAGATTCAGGGTGATACATTCACCGCTAAAAAGGAATTTGAAGTATGTGGAGAACGCTGTTCTCTAAACCCTTCAGCAATCCGCGCCACCTTTCCTCCTCAAGGCACACTAGGGGAATACTAACAAGTAATCCCCTACTTATCATTCAATAAGAATACCTCTCCATGGGAACGGACGCCATTTACAGATGATGCAGGCTATGGCTATCCTTGGATGACGAAAGTGAATTTGCCGCTGGCTTGGTAAAAGAACCTGCTATCGTTACCGTGAAAGATTTCAAGGAGACGGTTCCAACGATTATATTAGAACCTGCTCAGAGTGATGATGATAAGTTAACCGTAATTGATGTTCAGAAAAGCTTACTTGAAGTGATCCTTCCCACTTCAGAAGAGCTCAAACTGTTAGCTCATATCCGCCAAAATACCGATGGTGGTGATGTAGCTGTGATCATGACCAATCGGCTACCTCAATCGGGAACTAATACTCATGCGCATCTGGTATCGGTAGAAAAAAGATATCGTAAAGGTGAAGGCTTTGATTGGTCTGCTGAAAGTTTGGACAACGATTATATTCGTTTGGTAAGCCTGAAAAGTTGGAGTTTTGCTTCTCTTCAACGATATAAGCTGACAACAAAATCACTCCAAAAAATAGTTAAGAACAATGTACTTGAATCTTCGATTATTGACAAAATTTGTCCACATGTTCCCAGTCCCTTGTATGAAAAGCAGGAGGTATTTGAAGCTGCTATGGAAAATATCTTATCTGAGGAAGAGGATACAGGTGATTTAATAGCAAAAATCAGACCCTATGCCAGATATTCTCATGGTTTTGACCAGCTTGTTGAAGATCTTAATACAAAAAGTTTAGCCTTAGATAATGTGGCCTCTTTTAAAGATTTTTATGATAAATGGGAAGTTCACAAAGGAAGTTCACAAACCAGTGCTCAACAAATGTGGGAGTACCTACTACATACTGGTTGGTTGAAGAGTGCCTCTTATCGGGCTCAAATACCAGATAATCAAACCTCTTCAAAATTTACAGATCCAGAATTTGCTGATCTAGAAGACGTGGTAGTCCGAGTATTGAATCAGGTTAAAACTAAAAGTGACATAGTTACCTATACTGATTTCTCTGCCGCTTGGTCAAATTCTGGAGTAACCGTGGATGCTAAAGCTATATGGCACTACTTGTTAAATCCTAGTATAGGTTGGTTGTTGTGTGATGCCCATATCACAGGAGTTCCACAAAGAAAAGTTGAAACATTCTTTGGTAGTAAATTTGTTAATTTAGAGGCTCCCACTGAAACAATTTTAGAGGAACTCAAAGATCGTTTGGTGAATAAGCTCCTCTCACGAGGTTATACAGCACTTCCTCATCAACTCCGACAATGTGATCGTACTTATTCTTGGTACAAAGGTCCTCTTTCCCCTGTACAGCAAGATACAAAGTTTGATTCTTTCGACACCCTACCAGATTTTTCGGATGCCCTTACCCAATACTACCCTTCCAAAGGAATGTTCAATGTATCGTATGCTGCCGCATTTCAACTTGGCAGATTGTTAGCCCTTCAAGATGTTTCATTTGTTAGACAAATACGTCAGTGGAAACATACTCTTAACCTACAATATTCCAAAAGTATCGCACAAAGTGAGGTAGATCATCTACTAGGATTAAATAATAATACGGTCGTTGATTCGATAACTACGGAAACTATCAAAAATTGGATGACAAATAAACTATATTTAAAAGATATTCCTTTTAACTACTTAGTATCTGATGTGAATCTACTACCAGAAGAATCTATACGTTTTTTTAAGCTTGATAAACATTGGATCGAGTGCCTACAGTATGGAGCTTTTACAATTGGTGGTGCATTTCGCTTTGCACAAGAGATAAGCCCCGCGGATCAGAAAGGAATAGAACTGCAAAGATTTAAGAAAATAAGTACAGTATACGATAGTACGCAAGAGTAGACGGGTTTTTTAATTCGATCACAGTTGATCTCTGGTTGGCCAGATATACAGATACGAGGGTATAGTGTCAATCTATCAGTTCAAGACGATACTACAAATAATGAACTTGTTGTGGTGCGTCGACAAAATCTAGAATCTAATGTGTTACTGTGCTTATTTGAGGGTTCGCTAAAGACCCTTGACCTATATCTCAATCCTGAAAAGTTTGAGG
>JABSPP010000351.1 GCA_013214275.1 Flavobacteriaceae bacterium | reverse complement strand
GTATCTCACAAACTGTGTAAGTTTTAAAAATATTTTGATTTTTTCTTTTTAGATCATAAAAATGATACCTGCTCCTTCAAAATTTTGATCTCGTCTCTAAGCTGTGCAGCAACAATAAAATCTAAGGCTTTGGCAGCTTCCTCCATCTGTTTTCTCTTGTCCCAAATACGCTTTTCAATTTCACCTTTAGGCAAGTATTGCAAATCTTGTTCTGCTGCTTTTTGAACGGCCGTATGGTACTGGTAAGATGCTACAGCTTTCTTGGATAGTGTTTCATCGATCTTTTTATTGATTTGCTTGGGTGTAATGCCATGTTGAGTGTTGTAGGTAATTTGCTTTTCTCTACGTCGAGTAGTCCCATCGATAGTCAATTGCATACTTCGAGTTATCTTATCCGCATACATGATGGCTTTTCCTGAGACATTCCTTGCTGCTCTCCCTACTGTTTGTGTGAGTGACCGATGCGAACGCAAGAATCCCTCCTTGTCAGCATCTAGAATTGCCACAAGAGAAACTTCAGGTAAGTCTAGCCCTTCCCGTAATAAATTGACACCCACCAAGACATCAAACAATCCCTTACGTAAGTCTTGCATGATCTCTACACGTTCTAAGGTATCTACATCAGAATGAATGTAGCGACAGCGAATCTGAATTCTGGTGAGGTATTTGGTGAGTTCTTCTGCCATTCTTTTGGTCAGCGTTGTCACTAAGGTACGTTCATCTTTTTCTACTCTGGTTTGGATTTCCTCAATCAAATCATCAATCTGGTTGAGACTTGGGCGTATTTCAATTTCTGGATCTAGTAAGCCAGTGGGTCGTATCACCTGTTCTACAAACAATCCTTCGGTATTTTGCAGTTCATAATCAGCAGGTGTTGCACTTACATAAATCACCTGATGTTGAAGGGCTACAAACTCCTCAAATTTTAATGGTCTATTATCCATGGCGGCAGGCAATCGGAATCCATATTCTACCAAATTTTCTTTTCGACTTCGATCACCGCCATACATGGCATGGGTTTGGGGGATCGTTACGTGGCTTTCATCAATCACCATCAAATAGTCCTCAGGAAAATAGTCTAGCAGACAGAACGGTCGAGTTCCTGCTGCTCTCCCGTCCAGATAGCGAGAGTAATTCTCTATTCCAGAACAGTAGCCTAGTTCACGAATCATTTCTAGGTCAAATTCTGTGCGTTCTTTCAATCGCTTGGCTTCTAAATGCTTTCCTATTTCTTTGAAATAATCGTATTGCTTCATTAAATCATTCTGAATTTGATGAATGGCATTTTGTAATACATCTGGCGAGGTCACAAAAAGGTTTGCAGGGTAGATGGTTAAGTTCTTAAAACGTTCAATCACGGTATTGTTAACAATATCTATGGCTTCAATTTCTTCAATTTCGTCACCAAAAAAATGAACTCGGTACCCATTTTCTCCATAAGAAGGAAAGATCGTGACTACATCTCCTTTTACTTTAAAAGTTCCACTTTTAATCTCTACATCAGTTCTAGAGTAGAGGCTTGTCATTAACTGATGTAAAAATCTTGTTCTAGAAATCATCTGACCGACTTCAATGGGAATGACGTTCTTTTTAAATTCAACGGGATTGCCAATTCCATACAGACAAGACACAGATGCAACGACTAAAATATCTCTGCGTCCAGATAACAGCGAAGAAGTGGTGCTCAGGCGAAGTCGTTCGATATCATCGTTGATAGAAAGATCTTTTTCGATGTAAGTTCCCGTTACGGGGATATAAGCTTCTGGTTGGTAGTAATCGTAGTAAGAAACGAAATATTCTATGGCATTATTAGGGAAAAATTGCTTGAACTCTGAGTACAGTTGCGCTGCTAAAGTTTTGTTATGCGCCAACACCAACGTGGGTCGATTGATCTTTTCTACTACGTTGGCCACTGTAAACGTTTTGCCAGAACCCGTAACACCCAATAGGGTTTGGTATTTCTCGTTGCCCAAGATCCCCTCTGAAAGTTGTCTGATGGCTTCTGGCTGATCACCAGTGGGATGAAACTCTGATTGTAGTTTAAAATCCATCTAGCAAAAATACAATGCTTTTTTCATTTTATTTGATGAGACTCATACTTGAGTGCATAACATTTTGTCGCGAAATAGTTATTTTTAAGGCTTAACTTTAAAAGGGACACCATTATGATTAGCGAAGAGGAATTTTTAGCCCAAGCCAAGAAGCGTTATCAAGCGATAGCAAAATTATCAAACATTAAGAGTTACTA
>JABSPP010000350.1 GCA_013214275.1 Flavobacteriaceae bacterium | reverse complement strand
GTAAATAATACCCGTATTGTAAAACGCTTGTTTATTCTGTTTTGCACAGGATGCAACAAGAAGCGCTGTACATAAACATAATGACAAACGCTTTACCAAACTATGGGACATGCTTTACGCCTCGACGCTTTCAGCGGAAGAATCTAGTAAGTTATATTTTTTGAGATAGCCACGCAGCTGATGATATGTCAGGCTCAATTTTTCAGCGGTTTTCTTTTGATTAAACTGACTGTCAGCAAGTGCCTGTTTTATCATATCTATCTCATATTGTTGAGAGCGTTCTTTCAAATCTATGGGATATTCGACAGATTCTTGCTGATCGCTTGGCGTTAAAGGCGTAATGTCAGCGCTTTCTATCACATCTTTTGTATGGTCGGGTTGTGAGGACGCGATAGGACTTGCTGATTCAGAAGTGCTTACTCTATCCTTAGTCTTAACTCTACCCTGTGGACGATAAACGGATTCAAAGGGGTCAAGAATGATTTCGTGAACCGGTAGGTGAGGGTTGTTAGTGCGGTAAACGGCGCGCTCAACTACATTTTTCAGTTCTCGAATATTTCCGGGCCAATCGTAATCAAGCAGAGTACGCTTGGCTTTTTCAGTGAAGCCGCTAAAGAGCTCCATCTCCATCTCACGGGCCATATTAATGGCAAAATTTTCCGCTAACATCATGATATCTTCCCGTCGCTCTCGAAGCGGGGGGATGGTAATCACATCGAAGGCTAGCCTATCTAGCAAGTCGGCGCGAAACTCGCCTGCATCGGCAAGGGCAGGGAGATCTTCATTTGTCGCTGCAATAAGCCTTACATCGGTTTTCACTGATTTACTGCCGCCCACGCGTTCAAACTCCCCATATTCGACAACGCGAAGGAGCTTTTCTTGAATTAGACCCGAAGTATTGGCAAGTTCATCGAGAAACAGTGTGCCGTTATGGGCGACTTCAAAACGACCTTCTCGTCGTTTCGACGCACCGGTAAATGCCCCAGCTTCGTAACCGAAAAGCTCACTTTCTAAAAGGCTTTCATTTAGGGCTGCGCAATTCAGCTTGATATAGTTTTGGTCCCAGCGCTTAGATAAGAAGTGAAGACGCGCTGCAATTAGTTCTTTACCTGTACCTCGCTCTCCTATCACAAGGACCGGTTTATCTAACGGTGCTATTTGTGAAATTTGCTCTAGCACTTCTAGAAAACTGTTCGCTTGACCTAGCAAATTGTCTTGCTGACGATACCTACTCATTAAAAACCTCAAAAGTTAGTCATTTCGACCAATTAGTAGTGTAGAACAAAAAATATTGAGAAACGAGCATTATTTGAACTTATAAAAACGGTATGAAAAATAGCGACTTAGCGTAAAGGTAGAGTTGGCAAGCATATTGAATACGATTAATACCAAGAGTAATCTATTTATCAAGTGTGGTGTTTTTTAACACTTACCATTTTTAGCAAGAGGTAATTATTATGGGTATCTTCTCGCGTTTTACAGATATTGTGAATTCGAATATTAATGCGATTTTAGACAAAGCCGAAGATCCTGAAAAAATGGTTAGATTAATCATTCAGGAAATGGAAGACACATTGGTTGAGGTGCGCTCAGCGTCGGCGAAAACCTTGGCCAATAAAAAAGAAATAGCCAATCAAATTGCGAAGTACGAAAGCGATGCAAGTGATTGGGAAGCAAAAGCAGAACTTGCTTTAAGTAAAGATAGAGAAGATTTAGCGCGAGCAGCACTGCAGGAAAAGAAAAAGTCTGCAGAAGCCGCAGAGACGTTAAGTAAAGAGCTTGCAATTGTTGAAGAGCAAATCAGCAAGCTTCAAGATGAAATTGGTCAGCTACAAGATAAACTGGCTGACGCGAAGAGTCGTCAAAAAGCCATTATCATGCGCCAGAAAACGGCTAGTTCTCGTCTTGAAGTGAAAAAGACGTTGGACAGCACTAAAGTAGATAATGCAATGGGACGCTTCGAACAATACGAGCGTAAAATTGATGATCTTGAGTCGCAGGTTGAAGCCTATGACTTGGGCAAGAAAACCTTACAAGATGAGTTTGCTGAGCTAGAAGCCAGTGATAAAGTTGAAGACGAACTGGCTGCACTTAAAGCAAAAGTAAAAGGTGCAAATAAAAGCACCGAAAAATCAGAATAAGAAAAATAGGGTGTACCCTTTGTATGCCAAACGCAGCAAAGGGTAAATACATCAGGGTTTGAGGAGAGATTGAGATGGATGAAGGTATAATAGCAATGCTGGTGATGC